>CAZYAC010000059.1:5918-17722 GCA_964645475.1 uncultured Saprospiraceae bacterium
TTATTTATTTATTAACATAACCTTTGAAAGATGAAAAATAACATTACAAGATTGAATTTCGTACAAAATGAACACTTACAAGTACGAGCAAGCGTGAAAAAATTTATAGATGAACCGGGAATGATGGTTGCTAAATGTTTTTTCTGGATAATTCTCTTTTTATCCTTTACTGTTCAGAGCAATGGACAGACTATGACATTTGCGGAAAATGATATTAATCAAACTCCAATGTGTTCTCATATTGCAGGTAATATGTTAACAAATGATAGTGATCCAAATAATGATGACCAATGGTTAAGGTCTGTTACCATTTTTAATGAACTGAATAATCAGCATTATGGCCAAATAGGTGGAAGAGCTTTTCAACTTTGTACTGAAAATGGAATACCGGCTGGTACCATATCTATCTACAGAGATGGGAATTATGAATTTACTCCTACTCCTGAATTTAAAGGTAAAGTACCGATAAAATATGTAGTTGAAAATGCTAGTGGTGCAACTGATGTTGCTACTTTAGTTATTCAAGTAATTCCAAAGGATAATCCGATCAGAAACGATACACCTATTGCCCATGATGATACCAATACGACTGAAATAGATACGGATGTATATGGAAATGTGATAACATTCAATGATTATGATATAGAAAATGATGTTTTAACCATCAGTACAGGTTTAGCAGACTTAGATGGTGATGGAATTAAGGAGGAGTTGCTAACCATTGGTTCTGAAGTGATAGTTTATGGTAAGAATATGGCTGGTGATCCAATGGTGGCTGGAGGGATAACATTGAATAGTGATGGGAGTTATATCTTTGATCCTGTAGCTGAATTTTGTGGAAAACTATCTATAAAATATAAAATTACTGATGGCAATAATGGAATGGCTGATGCTGACTTAACTATTTTGGTTTTACCTGATAACAATAACCAGAGTTTTGCAAACGATGATATAATTATTGGAAAAATGAATATACTACAATCCGGAAATATAATATCCAATGATCAAGGTCTCGACTCTGGCTTCCAAACTGTAGTCTCAGCAAAAAACAATCGTAATATTTCACTAATTATAGATGGAACAACCGAAAACGAATTGCGTAGCAGCGGATCGTTGGTAATAGATACGGACGGTTCTTTTACATACTCACCTAAATTTGGATTTATTGGAACAGAATCAGTTGCCTATGTAATCTGTGATAATACCGGATTAGAGACCGTATGTGATACGGCTACTTTGTATCTTACAACAATTCCATCCGATGGTATCGGTGGAGTAATCGGTGGAAATATCGGTGGAAATATAGGTGGAGTAATTGGTGGAGTAATCGGTGGAGTTAGCAGTATTAATAACAGAGATTCTGAAAGATCGTCAACAATAACTGATTATACGAGAGGAACATCTAATGGAATTACAAAAGAATTTACTTTGTATCCTAATCCGGGAATTGTCGGTGATGATTTTATAACCCTTCGTTTTAAATCAATGTCAGATAAAGCGCAGATTCAAATTTCTGATATGACCGGACGAATAATAAGAAGATTTATGGTTGATGCTAGTACTAGTCAGATGAATAATCTACAGATTGATGTAGCAGATTTAATAGAAGGAAAATACCATCTTCAGTTGGTCGATAGCGCTAATACATATTCTCAGATCTTTATTTTGATAGATGAAAATTAAAGAAATTATTCTTGATAAGATAACCATATAAATTCTTTAGAAAGTGATACTTTCGATTTTTTTAATTGAAAATATCTTCACGTTGGATTAGTTATTTTCTTAAATAAAAAAGTTACTTCGAATTTTGTTTCGAAGTAATTTTTTTTGTCTGTAGATATTAGAATGTTTGTTTTAAGATCTAATTCTATGAAAATGCCTATCTCATCAGGCCACTTAAGAACTAAAATACGGATAATCGAGTAATTTTCTTTAAAGCGTTTATCTCAGAATGTTTTTATAGGTGAATCTGTGATTTGACAATTATGGTATGATTAATTAAATAAACTTAGTGTACGGTATCTTGACAAGGTCCAATTATATGTCACAAAATAAGCAATAAACCTATTATTTCTAGAGAAGTTGGTACAGTTTTTCCAAAAGAATATTCTATACATCAACACTTCATGTTTCTTCATGATAAATATACCTTGGTGTTTTTTACCTTGTCCTGAAATTATTACTGAAATTAAATCTGGGTTTTATTAGAATAATAGGATATTATTTTAATGAAACAAAACAATTTTATTGCAAATAGACATTTTATCTTGTTATAAAATTTGTTCACTGATTGCTCTATCAATTGATAGGTGCAACAGCGCTCATTCTATTGCCATTGCCTCCAAAATAATTTGTAATTAATTCCCTCTGTATATAATTTTTTTAATTTCTTGCTTAAACCTTTGAGACAAATGAGAAATACTATTACAAATTTGTCCATTGGACAAGTTCAAAATCTAAAACCTTATACAAAAAGGGAAAAGCGGCTTAGTCGATTTAATTTGGCGGCTGCAAAAGTCGTATTTTGGGTTATAATCTTTTTAATGATTATTGTGGAAGTAGATGGTCAGTGTACAGCTGTTGGGACAGGATCGTTTTCTTGGTCTGGTACCTCTGAGGGTACGATGACCAGTTGGGATTTAAATAGCCCATTAACTGGATATGCACCGGTTAATTGTGGAGGAACCTTTCAAGTGGATGTCGCTTATAGCGATCCTCAAGGAATAAGGTTGACATCGGATGACGGAACCTCTGATCATGGTGGAGTTTATGGCCCCGGGTTTTTGACCTTAGCAAATGATGCACTTAATGCAGGTGATTATACAACCTTAACTTACACTTTTTCAGAGTTAATTCCACTTTCTAATTGGCGGGTTGATGATATTGATGGGAATGCTGGTTTTCAAGACAAGGTGGTTTTTTTAGCTTTTGATGAAAACAATAATCCTGTCAATGTTACTTTAGCTAAGGTTTCGCCCAATAGTTCAGAAGTATCTGTATCTGGAAATACGGCGACTGCTAACGCGAATGAACCTACCGTAGGTCCAGATGATGCGGACGGTCAAGTATATGCCTCCACTAACCAACCTATAAAAAAATTAGTGATGCAATATACTGCGGGACCGGATATAAACATTCCTAATGGACAGTATATTCGAATGCCCGGTTTTGCCGTGTCTGCTTGTTGCCTAGATAGTGATCAAGACGGTGTTGGAGATTTATTGGATATAGATGATGACAACGACGGAATTACGGACACACAGGAAGCTTGTGGTACAGATCCATTGGAAATTCAAACTTCTACCATTAATATTTCAATTAACTTAGATGACTTTCCTGGCGAAACGACTTGGACGGTCAATGGTCCTGCTGGAGTAGTGGGGTCAGGTGGACCCTATGGTACTCCTAATGTCACGGTGGCTGCTTCAATGGAAGTCACGGAAAATGGTCCTTATGAATTTATTATAACTGATTCTTATGGGGATGGTCTTTCTGGAAATACTTACACCGTAAGCGGAGATGATTTTTCTACGATCACAAATCCTTTCCATGATCAAGGACTTGCAGGTAGGCCTGCATCTTTGCATGAAAATTTTGCTGTATCTAGTGCTAATAATAGTACCTACTCGTGTCTATTAAATGACCCTTCTGCGGATAGTGATTTTGACGGTGTTTTAAATTATCAAGATGAAGACTTTTGTATTTTGAATGCTCACGGAGTATGTGATCGTCTGGATACAGACGGTGACGGCCTTATTGATATGTTGGATTTAGATAGTGATAATGATGGATGTTTTGATGCAGAAGAGGCAGGACATGATGAGGATATGGAAACAAACCACTCTATTGTTTTAAATTCTACTGAAGTTGGAACTAATGGTTTAGATGCCGCAGTTGAAGATAATGATTTGGTAACCAGTGGATTGAATTATTCCCTTAATGAAACGACTCGTGGGACTTTAGATTTCCAAAATGATGCAGTTGCTGAAGCCTGTTCTTCTGCTGGACCGGATGGAGACGGAGACGGTATTGTAGATTCCTTAGACTTAGATGACGACAACGATGGTATTTTGGATGATGATGAATATGTTTGTCAACATGCCCAAATAGAATGGACTCATAATGGAGATAATGGACAATCTCAGGCCGCGACGTATACCCCAAATTCTGAGGGATATTTTACAAGTGCTGCATCTGCAGTTTTTGGTGATGGATTGGATGAGAATTCAGATAATTATGCCTACACTTATTTATTGAGAAATGCGGAAGCAGCTACTTATGCAGATGCTAAGGTAAATAGTGATTATGTAGAATTATCTTTTGTACCATCAGAAGCAGTACGATTGGAAGCGATTAATTTAGGATTTTGGACAAATGGATCTGGAGATCCTGAATTCAATATTGGTAATTTTAAAATAGCCATAGAATACAGTGACGAAGGAGGTTTTGGAAATCCGACGCTCTTATTTCAAGATATTCAAGTAGGAGATATGATCGCAGGTGGATACGTATTCTTACCGAATGGTTTATCAGAGGAGCATATTATTTTAGAAGAGGGTACGTCCTATGCGTTTAGATTTTATTTATATGATGAACAAAATTCAGACTGGCAAAATCGAGTACGGTTTGATGATGTTCAGTTTCCAGTCACTCCTTTATCTACTTGTGATACAGATGGAGATGGTTTGGCAGATTATATGGATACAGATAGTGATGGAGATGGATGCCCTGATGCACTCGAAGGTACAGGTAGTTTTTCTTATACAGATATAGAAAGCGATACGTTGACAGGAGGGGTAGATGAAAATGGAATTCCATTAGTCGCAACAACTGATGGGCAAGGACTAGGAACTGCCCGAGATAGTTCACAATTAGGACTAGGCTGTATCACACTGGCTGAAAATGATATCAATCAAACTCCCTTTGAGACGGTTGTCTCTGGTAATATGCTGACCAATGATAGTGATCCGACGAAAGATAATCAATTGATACAACTCGCTACATCGCTAGATGCTGGAGGGGTTTCAGTACCTATGCAAATTGATGGAAGAATTGCAAAGGCTTATGATAAGAATGGTGTCCTAGCCGGAACAATTTCTGTCTATTTAGATGGTTCTTATGAGTTTATTCCTTCTATCAATTATAACGGAACGGTACCTTTAGCTTACGCAGTGGAAGACGAACATGGAGCAACAGATGTCGCTACCTTAAGTATTAAAGTAATCCCCATAAATGATCCGGCAAGTAACCAACCTCCAATTGCCAACGATGATACGAATGCTACTGAAATGGATACGGATGTCGCCGGAAACATTATTACACCCAATGATCATGATTTGGAGAATGATGTGTTAACCATCACGATGGCTTTGGCAGATACCAACGGAGAAGGACTCATGGATGATGCACTTGCGCTTGGTACATCTGCGGTCGTCTATGGAATTAATTCAATGGATGATCCTGTGGTGGCGGGAGCGATAACTTTGCAAACGGATGGTAACTATAGCTTTGATCCAATAGCTGAGTTTTCAGGAAAAGTAAGTTTGGAATATACCATTACGGATGGGAATGGTGGTCAAGATCAGGCTACGTTAACGATTCTTGTTCTACCAGATGTAGGCAATCAAAGCTTTGCAAATGATGAGGTCCGTACCGGAAAAGTGGATGATACACAAACCGGAAATATCATTACCAATGATCATGATCCAGAAGAAGGCCTGCAAACTGTTACTGCTGCAACGGACAATAATGGAGTGACGTTAGTGATAGATGGAAGCACAGAAAACGAACTGCGAAGCAACGGAACGGTCGTACTTGACTCGGAAGGTGACTTTACCTACAAGCCAGGGTCAGGATTCATCGGAACGGAATTAATAGTCTATGTCGTCTGCGATGATGCAAGACCTGAATCTGCTTGTGATACAGCTACTTTATATCTGACCACGCTGCCTTTCAATAGTCTAGTTTCTACTGATGATTTCAATAATACACCTTTTGAAACACCGTTAACAGCTAATGTTAGTACCAATGATTTTGACGCACAGGATGATGAACTAACTTTTAGTCTGACGAGTATCAATGGTGGAATGCATCTGATCACTGGCTACGTAATCATGGAGACGGATGGAAGTTATACGTACAATCCTGGGAGCAATTTTAGTGGCCCTACCCAATTTGAATATCAGGTGTGTGACGATGGACAACCCGCACTGTGCGATACGTCGATAGTTTATCTAAAAGTATTTCCAGCAATTAGTGCTGAAACAATTCAACTTGTTGCCAACCCGGATGCTCATACCATGGAGACTGGACAGACGGGTACGGGTAATGTAATGGTCAATGATCTTGATCCCGATGATTTGGATCCGGCGGTGACGACTACAATTGACAATGCTGAAGTGGAAGGTACAGATTTAAATGGCAATATTGTTTTTCCTGCTGGAACGATGAACTTGACCTCAGATGGAAGTTATACTTTTACGCCGGAGGCTGATTTTACGGGTATGGTTATTCAACCTTACGCAATTTGTAATGCCGAAGCACCTGCCGTTTGTGACATTACAGAATTGATGATTAATGTGATACCAGATATTGAGAATACCACCTTTGCCAATGATGATGCTGTAATTACAGATGCTGGTATTGTTGTAGCTGGAAATGTTTCAGCCAATGATAATGATAGTGAAATGGATGAACAGTCGATTACAGAATTCCTGATGGATACGGATGGAGATGGTACGGGTGATGTATCTGGAACTATTGGTCGACCGAGTGTGGTGAGCGGTTTTGACGACGAGGGTGATTTTGTTGCCGATGCAGGTCAGTTCACCTTAAATATCGATGGTTCCTTTTCTTTTGTTCCTAAAACCGGGTTTATGGGTAACCTGAATATTCCATATACGACTTGCGATGATGCGGTGGATGATATTGCTTGTGCGGATGCTACCTTGGTTATTTCAGTTTTGGATGTTCAACGGGATTATGGTGATGGTCCGAGTGTGTATCCTAGTTGCTGGCATCGAGCAGTAACAGATGCAGATGGAGACAATGAGCTAGATGGTGCAACGGATGTTTGGTTGGGAATGAAAACCAGTGTTGAATCTGGTTCTATTGATCATAATATTGGTGATCAGTTTGATGATGCGATTAGCTTTGGATCGGGTCCTGGACAATTCCCAATATTCGCAGAAGCTGGACAATCCTACAATGTAAATATTACCGTAAACTCTTCTCAAGTAGATCTAGTTTATTTCGGAATGTGGATTGACTGGAACGAAGACGGCGTCTATGATGATTTCTATACGGGATCTCAACAGACCGCAAGCCCAGCCATTGCGACTACCACAATTACAGCCCCTGCTTCCACCACTGGTACGGTCAATGTAAGATTAAGAGCAGATGACAACCCTTTTGTTCAGGATGATTTTGAGGGTGGTAAGACCAATGGAGAAGTGGAAGATTTCCAAGCATTGGTTGTTTTGCCAGTAGAACTAACTCAATTTAATGGTCGCCCGAATGGCTGTCTAGTGGATCTTCAATGGCACACTGAATCCGAAGAAAATTTCTCTCATTTTGAATTAGAAAGAAGCGACAATGGTCGTGATTTTGAAAAAATTGCAGACGTAGAAGGAACGGGCGGAGCAGGAATTCCATATAGTTATAATTACTTGGATAAAAATGCAGGCGTACAGAATTATTATCGATTAAAAATGATTGACTTAGATGGAACTTTTGATTTATCTAAAGTAATTTCAGTAAAGACGGATTGTGAAAACATGGAAGCCTTTACCTTATATCCAAACCCAGGAACAGTAGGAGACGGGTTGTTAAATCTTCGCTTTAATTCTACTAGCGGGAAAGCACATATTCAAATTGCCGACATGTACGGTCGTGTTGTCAGACGCTTAGTAATAGAAACAGAAGTCAATCAAGAGAATACCTTACAGATGGATGTAGCTGATTTAATTGAAGGGAGTTATTATCTTCAGTTGATCGATGGATCCATTGAATATTCTAAGACTTTTATCCTAATGAATAAAGACTAATCTAGTTATATGTTTGGAAATTAGAAAAAGACGCCATTCTCTTTTACTTGAGTACATGAATTATTGGTATTGTTGTTAGGTGTCTAGTTTTCATAAAAAGCTGCTTCGAACGATCGTTCGAGGTGGCTTTTTTATGTAGGATTTAGTGATCTATTAATCAAAAAACACCCACCTGTGCTTCCCACTTAATCACTAATATTCGATCTGTCGTAGTATCCACTTTAAATCGTTCGTCTATTCGATGATCAACAATCCAGCAAATCACGCCATTACTTTCCAATAACCAAGTGCGTTCTTTTTCAAGAATAGACAGTTTTTTATCAGAAAAATAATCTTGTACTTTTTTATGCTGACCATTCATCCCAAGCGGTTGAAACTGATCGCCAGCTTGCCAACGACGCAGCTTCAATGGAAAGACCAATTTAGCTAGATCCAGACAAGCAATATTGGTAGTAGTAGGAAATTGATCCGGCCTTTTGTCTAGATGTGTTAACTGTAGTTTTCCTTTCGGTAAATGAATTTCTTCCTGATCGTATGAAATCAAGTATTCAGTTTGTCCATCAACTTGATTGTCTTTTAAAGGTTGAATTAGATATTGTTCATGATCGATAATCAGCCGGTGAGAACTACTAATAAATTGACTGCCAGATTTTCCACCGTTGTTGAGCAATTGCAATACCTGACTTGAATTAAACCCGAAGGGGCGTAGCAATTCGTAGAGAATGGTTTCTTTCGCCGGATAATAGTCGAGTGTCTTAAAATTCAAGGTGGTAATTTGTTCCTTGCGACTCATGATTTGTTGTCGAATTCCATTAATCGCCCAAAGATAAATCGTCTCCACATCTCGCAGATGGTTAAAGGTCTGTCGGGAAGTTTTTTCTAGTGACGGATTAATCTCTTTTAATACCGGAATAATCTGATGCCGAATTTTATTTCGCATATATTTATCGGTGGCGTTGGAAGCATCTTCGCGATAGGCAATTTCATTTTTTTCTACAAATTCTACAATCATATCTTTATCTGCAAACAGTAAAGGATGAATAATAAAATCGTGCTTTGGCAAGATACCTCTTACTCCTCGAATGCCACTCCCTTTGGCTAAATTATAAAGGGCCGTTTCAATACTATCGTTGATATGGTGGGCGGTAGCAATCACATCAAAATTCATGGCTTGACGGATATCTTCCAACCAATCGTAACGCAGCTCTCTCGCCATAATCTGAATGCTGGTTGATTCTTCGTCTGTTAATTTTTGGGTATCAAATTTTGTAGCAAAATGGCTAACATTTAATTCCTTTGCAAGGCCTTTTACAAAAACCGCATCAAGGTCAGATTCTTCGCCCCTGAGTTGAAAATTACAATGAGCAATCGCAAAATTAGCACCCAGTTGTTTAAGTAAATAACAGAGTGCGACGGAGTCAATTCCACCACTAACCGCCACCAAGATTCGGTCGGTCGACTTAAATAATAAATGCTGTTGGATATAGTATTCTAATAATTTTAGCATAGCAGAACGAATAAATGGATAGAATATAATTTTACTAGAAAGTAGTAATTGGAGGGGTTTTGCCCGTAAGGGTTGATTTTTTTCAAAGTTTTCCTCAAAATATGCTACTCTTATTACGAAGATACCCATAAATGTTTCTTTTATGGATGGCGATCTTTCCACAAGTGCTTATTTTTGGGCTTTGAACATAAATTTAAATGAAAAAAACGACCCAACAAGAATCGCCTACCTCCGTACCCAAACGTCCTCGTACGTTGGTTTCCTTTTTGCGGGCACAAGTCGCCTCTCTGGTTTCGACGGCGGCAGATTTTGCCACGACCTTTTTATGTAAGGATATTTTTGGATGGTGGTATGTACTGGCCACAGCCATAGGTGCCTTAGTAGGTACGATTGTTAATTTTTTGATGGGCCGAAATTGGGTTTTTGTTTCCAAAGAAAGAGGGGTCTGGAGTCAAGCTTTGCGTTATGGGGTCATTTCACTCGGTAGCCTTTTTCTGAATACCGCTGGAGTTTGGATTTGGGTCGAATCTACCAGTGAAGCATGGGTGTATCCATCCAAAGTAGTGGTGGGCATTTTAGTCGGTTTTACCTGGAATTTTTTTATGCAAAAAAACTTTGTGTACAAGTAAGTTTGCTATAAATTTGCGCTAAAAAATTGGAGATTGAAAAATACATACTATAACCTGATAGACCAAACGTTCTATTTTCCTCAGGAAGGATTTGATATCGTTAATGGTTATTTGGAATTTCACGGAGTACCGCTGATTCACTTGATCAAAAAGCATGGTACTCCAATGAAGCTAACTTATCTTCCGAATATCGGGAAACAAGTGAAAAAGACGCGAAATATTTTCAACCGAGCCATTAAATCCAAAGATTATCAAGGGAAATATTATTATTGTTATTGCACCAAAAGTAATCACTTTAGCTACGTGCTCGATGAAGTATTGGCCGCTGGGGGAAACCTAGAAACCTCTTCCGCATTCGATATTGATTTGATTAGAAAATTATACAAAGCAGGTAAGGTTGATAAAAATTTGATCATTGTCAATAACGGTTTTAAAACAACCAACTACATTCAGGGAATTGCTGGATTAATTAACGATGGATTTACAAATGTAATTCCGGTCTTAGATAATATGGAAGAATTGGAAGCCTATCCAAATATTATTAAGAAAGAATTTAAAATTGGGATTCGAGTGGCGACAGAAGAAGAACCGAATTTTGAGTTTTATACGAGTCGTCTTGGTATTCGGAACTCTGAGATAATCTCTTTTTATAAAAATAAAATTGCCAAAAAGAATAACATGAAGCTCCGGATGCTACACTTTTTTGTGGATACCGGAATCAAAGATACCATCTACTATTGGGGAGAATTGCGAAAAGCTATTCGCACTTATTGTGATCTGAAAAAAATCTGCCCCGAACTTACTGCCATCAATATCGGAGGAGGTATGCCTATCCGTAATTCACTTGGTTTTGAATTTGATTATAAATATATGATTGGCCAGATCGTGGATCAAATTCAACAGGGATGTCAAGAGGCAGGCGTAAAAGCGCCGGATATTTTTACAGAGTTTGGTTCTTTTACCGTCGGGGAAAGTGGGGCAACTATTTTTTCAGTACTCAACCAAAAACAACAAAATGATTCGGAGCGTTGGTACATGATCGATAATTCTTTGATGAATACCATTCCCGATAGTTGGGGAATCAGTCAGCGGTTTATACTTTTGCCCATCAACAAATGGAGTAATCCTTATACTAAAGTAAACATCGGTGGCCTCAGTTGCGACAACTCCGATTATTACAATTCCGAAGTACATCTCAATCAGGTTTATCTACCTGAGTTTTCTAATAAAGAAGAAGAACCGCTGTATCTTGGATTTTTCCATACGGGGGCCTATCAAGAAGCACTCAGTGGTTATGGAGGGATCAAACATTGTTTGATTCCTTCACCTCGCCATATCTTGATCGACCGAGATGCAAAAGGCAATTTAGTAGATCGAGTTTTCCGAGAAGAACAAACGGCTGAGGATATGTTGGATATTTTGGGATATTGAATATTGTTGAATCGTTGATTTGTTGAACTGTTGATTTGATTTTTTTATAGATTAAATTTAAGGTGACTTTAGCCTTTGTTTAAAATAGTTTAAGTATTTATTTTGTTTTTTTGTTGATAAATTGTTTTTAATTTTTCTTATCAACAAATCAACAAATCAACAAATCAACAAATCAACAAATCAACAAATCAA
>CAZYAC010000060.1:0-2751 GCA_964645475.1 uncultured Saprospiraceae bacterium
TCTTCCGTTATCGAAATTAATATGAAAGAAGGAGATATGAACGATTGGCACGGAACCGGTACCATCGGATTAATTGCTTCTAAATTAACGCTGGAAGGACCCATCAAAAAAGACAAAACATCGCTTATTATTTCGGGACGTCGTACTTACATTGATCTGTTAGCAAAACCCTTTATCAAAAGTAGTTTTGAATCGGATGGAAGCACAGGTGGATTGGGTTACTTTTTTCATGATATCAATGCCAAGATTAACCATAAAATTTCTGAAAAAGATCGACTCTATTTTAGTGTCTATGCGGGAAAAGATCGATTCTTTTTTAAAGAAAATTATAAAAATGATTCTGGTGGAGAACAAGACGAATTTACCACTACAGCAGGACTGGATTGGGGTAATGTGACCGCTGCTTTACGTTGGAATCACTTATGGAATAATAAATTATTCAGTAATGCTTCGCTTACTTATAGCCAATATAATTTTGATACTAAAGCGGAAGAAGAAGATATTTTTACTTTTCAAGGCAATCGGGAAGTTTCCTCTTTTGCACTCAACTATAATTCAGGAATCAATGATTTATCTGGAAAAATAGACTTTGATTTTATTCCAAATCCTGAACATTATTTCCGCTTTGGTGCCAGTACTATTTACCATACTTTTAAGCCTGGAGCATTTGATCTAAACATCCGTTCTGAAGATGGCAATGATATTTTTACCTTGGATACATTGCTTGGACAGCCTGATGTAACCGCTTGGGAATTTGCCACTTACGTAGAAGATGATTTTAAAATTGGAGATAATTTAAAAATAAATGCAGGCTTACATTTTTCTGGATTTAGCCTTTCCGAAAAAACCTATACTTCCTTACAGCCTCGTCTGGGAATGAGATATTTACTACCCGATGGTACTGCCCTAAAAGCTTCCTATGCCCAAATGCGTCAATATGTACAATTGCTCACTAACGACGGAATTGGATTGCCAACCGATCTATGGCTTCCCACGACTGCTCGCGTAAAGCCGCAGGACAGCTGGCAGGTAGCACTCGGTGCTGCCAAAACTTTTAACAATAAATACGAAATTAGTATCGAAGGATACTATAAAGAAATGTCCAATCTGGTCAGTTATAAAGAAGGGTCAAGTCTCTTTCAGCTAAACGATTGGCAGGACCGAGTAACCCAAGGAGATGGAAAATCTTTCGGTGCTGAATTTTTTATTCAGAAAAAAACAGGTCGTTTAACAGGTTGGGTAGGTTATACTTGGTCTAAAACCAATCGTACTTTTCCAGAAATTAATTTTGGGAAAACCTTTGACTTTAAATACGATCGACGACATGATCTCAGCATAGTAGCCAGTTATCGGCTCGCCCCACGCATTCAGTTGAGTGGAACATGGGTTTTTGGTACCGGTAATGCAGTTACTTTAGCCAACTCTAATTATCGAGTCAGTTATCCAAATGTAGCCATTCCGGCCAGCGCAAATGGCCTATTTACTGGTAGGTCTAGTAATGTAGAATTTTACGAAGAAAGGAATAATTTCAGAATGAAACCTTACCACCGGATGGATATCGGAATTGAGATTTCTAAACAGAAAAAACGCTATAAAAGAACCTGGTCTTTGGGAGCTTACAATGTATATAATAATAAAAACCCATTTTTTATTTTTGTCGATACTGAATCTATCAATGGCAATAATGAGAACGTTCTTAAACAAGCAAGTCTCTTTCCAGTATTACCCTATTTTGCTTGGCGATTTGAATTTTAGGAGGTAAATCAATTCTTAGAAAGAAAAGATAGTTTAATAATAAAATTTTTAAAAAAAAATATCATGAAAAATATATTGTTTTTTATCCTTATGCTAATCTTGTTTGCTTCCTGTGAAGATTTTTTTAGCACCACCTTAAAAGTGGACCCACCACGACACGAAGATCAGATCGTTACTAGTGCCTTCTTTTCTAACGCAGATACTTCACTGATAGCTTTAGTGAATCGTAGTACTGCCATTTTGGAAAACGATAATTTTGATACCCGAAATCTTGAAAATTCATCAGTTCGTCTATTCTCAGGTGACCAATTATTGACGACGATTCCCTATATAGAAAATGGATTTAGATTTAACCATGTTGAAGAAGGGACTAACGTCGTTTTTGAGGCTGGTCAAGAATATACCCTTAAGGTTAATCATCCTGACTATGAAGAAGCGACGGCTACCGTGGTAGTGCCGGATGAAGTAATTCCTTTTCGTATTGATCTCGAAGAAGATGCTGTAGTGGATGAATATGGAAATCGTAACGATCGTGTAACAGTAGAATTTAATGATCCGCTAGAAGTTGAAAACTTTTACGAAATGGCCCTTTTTTCCATACGTAGTTTAGGAAATGGAGATACTTTCTATGAAAGCCACTTCATCAATACCTTGGATTTAAATCTACGAGAGTCGTTTTTTGAAGCTAGTTCACTCAGCGATGAAGCTTTTAATGGTCAAACTTATAAATTACAATTGGATATCAATCGATATGAAAATGAAGGGGAGGACTTGCAAACTTTTCTCGTATGGCGCTCTGTTACCAAGGATTATTATCAGTTTTCACGCTCCGTTATTTTACAAGGTGATGCAGAAGACTTAGGGCCTTTTTCTGAGCCAGTGACCATCAAGTCCAATTTTGAAAACGGTCTTGGTCTATTCTCGATTAACTTTGAAAGAGTTTACCCGCTTTAAACCCTAAAATAGGATCATCATTTTAAACATGAGACATCCCAT
>CAZYAC010000060.1:2851-16173 GCA_964645475.1 uncultured Saprospiraceae bacterium
TTACCCGCTTTAAACCCTAAAATAGGATCATCATTTTAAACATGAGACATCCCATGAAATCTATAGTTTGTCCATGTAATAGAGCTATTAGCCTTAAGGCTTACCACTTTTATAAGCGTAATCAAATAGTGCTAACCTGCTATTTGCATGTCTTAAAAATCGGAATGCCTCATGTTTTTTGCTCGTTTTGAATGGGTTTTTGTTTTTGATCCTTACTTTATTATTTTTGCATACCTCAGGATAGGTCTTGAGAGGTCTTATTTTTTATCAATAAAAATTTAATCTTCAATGGGAAGAGCATTTGAATATCGAAAAGCCCGTAAAATGGCCCGTTGGTCCGCAATGGCCAAGGCTTTTACACGGATTGGAAAAGAAATTACGATTGCTGTTAAGGAAGGAGGCCCTGACCCAGATACCAATTCCCGTTTACGGGCAGCTATTCAGAATGCCAAGGCGGCTAATATGCCTAAAGACAATGTAGAGCGGGCGATCAAAAATGCTTCTGATAAAGATACCTCTGACTACAAAGAGGTGCTCTTCGAAGGATATGGACCACACGGTATCGCTTTTTTGGTAGAAACGGCAACGGATAATAATAATCGAACGGTCGCTAATGTAAGAAGCTATTTTAATAAATGTAACGGAAGTTTAGGAACCTCCGGTTCGGTCGTATTTATGTTTGATCACCAATGTCAATTTGAAGTTAAAGGGGAAAATCTGGATGTAGAAGAATTGGAATTAGAATTGATCGATTATGGAGCGGAAGAAGTATTTGAAGATGAAGATAGTATTATGATTTATTCTTCTTTTGAAAATTTTGGCTCTTTGCAAAAAGCCTTAGAAGGTAAAGAAGACCTTGAAATTGTTACTTCTGGATTTGAACGGATACCCAACAATACTAAAACCTTAGATACGCCCGAACAGATTGCCGATATTGAAAAGCTAATTGAGAAAATTGAAGAAGATGATGATGTGCAACAGGTATATCACAATTGGGAATCAACGAAAGAATAGGGTCTGTTGAATGTTGAATATCGAATATCCAATGAACTTTTTAAGGGAAAGCTTTATCCTTTGAGAAAATTAATACGTTTACAACTTGTAAAGAACAACTCTTTTGTAAAACAGATGCTCCAATAAGTCTGATAATTGAATATTCGTTATTGGATATTCTTCATTGAATATTTTCAAAACAACCTTAATTCAACATTCAATGTTTTAACCACTAAGACAATATGTTTATGAAACCCTCTATTTTCCTATTTTCATTTTTCCTATTTGCAGTTATTTCTACTGCCCAAAACCTTCCCGCTGCGCCTCCCGCTACAGATGGTCGTCTTTACGAAATTGCCAATGCTCCTTCTGCCGAACGGCTCGAAAAGGATATTCGGACCCTCGCTGGATTTGGTACTCGTCACACCTTATCGGATACGCTAAGCACCACGCGCGGAATTGGAGCCGCCCGCCGCTGGATCAAAGCAGAATTTGATAAAATTTCCGCTGCCTGTGGCAATTGCTTAGAAGTTTTCTATCAACGCAGTCTCGTTCCTGCCGAAGGTAATGCTCGATTCAATAAAGATACTTGGGTCGTTAACGTAGTTGCCATTCAAAGAGGTAGTGAAAATCCCAATCGTTATATTATTATGTCGGGTGATATCGACTCCCGTATTTCTGATCCACTCGATGGTACGAATGATTCCCCAGGTGCCAATGACAATGCTTCTGGAATGGCAGGTACCATCGAAGCTGCCCGAATTTTAACCAAATATAAATTTCCCAATAGCATTATTTATGTCGGTTTGAGTGGAGAAGAACAAGGTTTGTTTGGAGGTAAGCATATGGCTAAAGTTGCACTGAAAGAAAAATGGGACATCATTGGTATTCTCAATAACGATATGATTGGAAACATTGAAGGAGTAGATGGAGTGATTCAAAATAATAGCTTCCGCGTTTTTAGTGAACCTACTCCCGTAAATGATAACAAACAAAAAAGAACTTGGAGACGCTTCTATGGAGGCGAAGTAGACGGACCTTCGCGTCAGCTGGCTCGTTATGTAGCTCGTCTGACAGATACCTATGTCACCAATATGAAAGCGACCATGATTTATCGATTGGATCGGTTCGGAAGAGGTGGTCATCATAAGCCTTTTAATGACGCTGGTTTTCCAGGTATTAGAATTATGGAAACACATGAAAATTACAACCGCCAACATCAGGATATTAGGGTCGAAAATGGAATCAAATATGGAGATATAATCGAAGGGGTTAATTTTCCTTATTGTGCTAAACTGACGGGAGTGAATGCGATCTCATTGGCCGCTCTGGCTTGGGCACCTACACCTCCTAAGCAGGTGATGATAGGCGGTGCCGTCAAACCCTCCACTCGACTACGTTGGGAACCTTCTACCTCAAAAAATCTGGCGGGATACAAAATTTACTGGAGAGACACCACCGCTCCGCAATGGCAGTACAGTCGTTACGTCGGAATGAAAACGGATTTTACCTTAGAAAATATCGTGATCGATAACTACCTTTTTGGAGTGGCAGCGGTTGCCAAAGATGGCAGTGAAAGTTTAGTGGTGTATCCGCAGACTTTGATACCACGTCGATAGACTAATGTAATGAATATTTGGAATTGTTTTGTAAAATAAGTCAAAATGAAAATTTGTGTTTACTGTGCTTCTAGCCCAAAAATTGATAAATCCTATTTTGAGGCAACAGAGAAATTAGCAAAATATTTTGTAGAGAACCATATTGAAATTGTCTATGGTGGCGGAGGGACTGGACTTATGGGAAAATTGGCAGATACGATTTTAGAACATGGAGGTAAGATAAAAGGAATCATGCCGAATTTTATGAGAGAATTAGAATGGGCACATAAAGATGTAAAAGATTTTGAGTTTACAGATACAATGCATGAAAGAAAGGCAAAGTTTCTAGAAGGAATTGATGGTATCGTAACATTGCCTGGTGGTAGTGGAACGTTAGAAGAATTATTTGAGGTCATAACATTAAAGCGATTAGGACAGTTTACTAAACCAATCGTTATTCTTAACACAAATGGATATTATAATCATCTTGAAAAAATGTTAGAAAGTTGCGTGTCCCAAAATTTTATGCACGAGAAGCATTTACAAATGTGGGAGTTTGTGAATGAGCCAGAAGAAGTAATTGGTGCCATAAAAAATTCGGTAAAGTGGGATGCTAACTCCATTAGTTTTGCAACCAACAAGCTCTAATTTTGAAAACCTCAAGTGAAAAAATCGAAAATAGAAATGTCAAATAGTATACTTCCTCTCTTCTTTTTAATCGTCCTCTTCCTCGGATCTTCTTGCGCAAACTTTAAACTTAATTATTCCCCAGGATCTCAGCAATGGAATGAACGTCAGACGCCGGCAGAAAAGCCCGAGCATGTCGTTTTTCTAATTGGTGACGTTGGAAAATCTCCTAAAGAAGGAATAGCTCCGGCGTTGAACATGTTGGAAAAACAATTAATCAAAGCTTCTGAAAAAAGTACGCTTGTTTTTTTGGGAGACAATATTTATCCTTCCGGAATGCCTTCCAAGGATGATCCTAAAAAAAGAGCAGAAGCTGAATTTCAATTGGATGCACAATTACGCGTATTAAAGGAATATAAAGGTCGACCACTATTTATTCCCGGCAACCACGACTGGTATGCTGAGAGAATTTATGGCGTTGAAAGACAGAAAAAATATATTCAGAAAAAGTTAAACGAAGGGATCGAAGATAAAGACCAATGGCAGGATTATTTTTTACCTAAACCTGGATGTGCTGGACCGGAAGTGATTAAGCTAAATGACCAATTGGTAATGGTCGTTATTGATACACAATGGTGGTTGGAAGATTGGGATTATAGCCCAGAAATTAATAGCGATTGTGAAATAAAAAGTCGCAATACTTTTTTCCTCGTATTTGAAGAGGTTTTACGTAAAAACAGAAATAAAAATGTCATTATTGCCATGCACCATCCCCTAGAATCAGGCGGTTCACATGGAGGACATTTTCTAGCCAAGCAGCATTTTTTTCCATTTACGATGGTTAAAAAAAACGCCTATATCCCATTACCGGTGGTAGGATCTATCCCGCTGGTTTTGCGTTCGACTATTGGTATCAAACAAGATATCGCACACCCAAAATATCGTCGGATGAAAGCAGACTTGATGCGGGCGGCAAAGAAGAACGGTAATTTTATTTTCGTTTCTGGACACGAACATAACCTCCAATACATTCAGGCCGAACGACAGCATTTTGTGGTCAGTGGTAGTGGCTCTAAAAAAAGTGGTGTTAAACTGATCGAAGGATCAGAATTTGCCTATGGTGCAAAGGGATTTGGACGATTAGATATTTACAAAGACGGGACCACTTGGCTTTCTTTTTTTGCCACCGATGAGGAACATCCTGATGGCCATGAAGTCTTTAGAAAAAAGATCAAAGATAAATTGCCGATGGCTGCCTATGATCCACCCACAGAATTTACGGACTACGAAAATATGCCTGATTCTGTAGAAACGCAGGTGGTGAAAACAAAGGTTACCAAAAAAGGATTAATACACAACTTTCTTTTGGGTAGTCATTATCGCGATGTTTATATTCCAGAATATAAATTTCCTACCCTGGATCTTTCTACTTTCAAAGGAGGTATGAAAGTAATTAAGCGAGGCGGAGGTAATCAAACCAACTCGCTCCGCTTGGCAGATCCAACGGGCAAGGAATGGGTGATGCGGGCCATGACAAAAGATGCTTCTCGATTTATTCCTTATCCCTTTAATAAAATAACGGGTACTCAAGCTATTGTCGAAGACAATTTTTTATCAACACATCCTTTTGCGGCGGTAGTGGTTCCTGATTTAGCAGATGCAGTGAACGTCTACCATACCAATCCTACGGTTTATTATATTCCTAAACAACCTACTTTAGGCTTAGATAATGAAGCCTTTGGTGGTGAGCTTTATTTAGTGGAGGAACGACCCGATGACGACTGGAGCGACCAACCTAGTTTTGGTAATTCTAAAAAAATTATCAGTACTCCTAAGTTGGTGGAAAAAATAGTAAAAAATGGCAAACATCAAATGGATGAACCTTGGTTATTGCGGACCCGATTATTTGATATGGTAATTGGTGATTGGGATCGACACGATGATCAATGGCGATGGGCTTCTTTCGAAGATAAAGAACGAGACCTTACGCTCTACCGTCCCATTCCTCGAGATCGAGACCAACCGTTTTCTAAATATAATGGTGCAGCTCCTTTTATTGCACGATTAACATTACCATTTTTAAAACAGCTAAAACCTTATAAGGGGAAAATTAAAAATGTTAAATGGGAAAACTATGGAGCAAGACAAATTGACCAATCTTTTTTAACAGAACTTGGGTGGCCCGAATGGGAAAAGCAAATAAAAATTATCCAAGATGGTTTGACGGACGAAGTGATCGAAAAAACATTTCGGAAAGAGTGGCCAGAACCGGCCTATTCATTGTCCGCCACAGAAGTCATGCAATTCCTGAAACAACGACGAGATGATCTAATGGTGACTGGTAGAATTTTATACGAGTTCAGAGCCAAAGAAGTAGATGTGGTGGGTAGTGATAAAGATGATTTTTTCGAAGTGGTTAGAAAGAATGATAACGAAACGGAAGTTAAGGTTTACAGAATGCGGAAAGATGAAAATCAATTGACCTATCAACGGACTTTTTATACGGATGAAACGAACGAAATTCGACTTTTCGGTTTAGATGATAAAGATGTTTTTAAAATTACAGGAGAGGTTAACCAAGGCATAAGAATTCGGGTAATTGGAGGATTGGGGAAAGATGAGTTTATCAATAAAAGTAGCGGAGGTACTACTCTGATTTATGATGCCAAAGACGAAGAATCAATCTTGGATATTACCCAACAGACGATCAATAAAATTTCTAACCGTAGAGCTTTAAACTTATATAACCGTAAGGATTTTCATTATGAATATGATTTTATAATGCCTTTTCCATTAATAGGATTTAATCCGGACGATGGATTATTTTTAGGAACTAATCTTACCATTACCGACTATAGATTCAAGAAAAGCCCTTATGGTGTATCGCACAATATCAAAGCCGCCTATGCTTTTGCTACCAATGCTTTTAATCTAGAATATGAAGGAGATTATTTAGAGGTATTTGGTAAATGGGATTTATTGTTACGGTCATCTATTTCCACGCCACAGTATGTAGACAATTTTTTTGGATTAGGAAATGAATCAATTAATTTACTAACGGATGATCTTCAGGAGATCGATTTTTATCGAGTTCGAAGATTTAATTTTGCACTTAATCCCAATTTTAAAAAACGATTTGCCTTTGATGCTGGAACGATTCGATTCGGTCCCATATTAGAGGCCAGTAAAGTAGAACGGACCGAGGGTCGATTGATTGCAAATGACATAGGCTTAAATCCTAACATATTTAATACACAGTGGTTTGGAGGAGCAGAATTTGAATTGGCTTTTAACAATGCGGATGATCAGCAAATGCCTACCAACGGAATTCGTTTTTCTGCCGGAGCTGATTGGAAGGCGAACCTAAAACAAATTGATCGTAATTTTTTAAAATATTATGCTGATTTAACTTTCTATGTAGCAGTTAATCATAAGCAGAGCGTTATTTTCGCTTCCAGAGTTGGATTTGAACATTTGAAAGGGGATTTCGAATTTTTTCAAGGAACTATCTTAGATGGAAATACCAATTTTAGAGGCTTCCGGCGAGATCGTTTTTATGGTAATTCTAGCTTTTACCATCAGTCAGATCTTCGGATCAGAATAGCTTCCGTGGGTAGTGGGGCCTTGTTTCCTTTTTCATTTGGGATTACTACCGGATTTGATCATGGAAGAGTATGGTTACGAGGTGAAAATTCAGACGTTTGGCATTATAGTTATGGTGGTAGTCTTTGGATTGCGCCCGTTGATTTTATTGTGATTAATACAGCACTCTTTCGGTCGGAGGAGGGGAACTTGTTTAGGGTGTCGTTGGGGTATAATTTTTAGATTGTTGATTTGTTGATTTGTTGAATCGTTGAATTGATAGGTAAGGTGCAGGTCTAATTCTAAAATAAATTTATAAATGAATAAAGATTATCCTAAAAAAGTATTTAGCTCTATTAGACTTGAAACACCAAATAAAGTTGTTAATATTTATTAAGGAGATGCTAAAATTAGAATTGGGGAAAATAATTAAAGTGTTGAAGAAATAAATGTAACACTACATTGGCAACCAAGACGCGTCATAAAAATCAATTTTACAGTTGAATCCGATAATCAAAACTATAGGCTACAAGATAATTTTGAATTAAAATTCCATTCAAACTAAACCTAAATAAAGCCTGGTGCACAACATCAAGAAATCAATAATTAGCTAAAATATCCAATATGGTAACTTATGAAACTTTACAAATAGACAATTTATAGTTAAATTTGGATAAAGAACTTTAAATTTTATCAATTAAATTTTTGATAATGAGCAGTTTAGAATTAAAAGGCGGAATATTAGAATTGATAGCGCAAATAGACGATAAGGAGACCTTGTCAGAATTAAAAAACATAATAAGTGAATTCGTTGGAAATCATTTAAAAGATTCAGACTCTTGGGATGAATTGAGTGAGGAAGAAAAATCTGAATTGAATACAGCTATCGAAGAAAGTAAAGATGATGCTAATCAGGTAGATCATAGTAAAGTAATGGAAAAGTATAAAAAATGGTTAGGCAAATAGTTTGGAACAAACGGGCGATTATTAAATTGAAGAGATAGTTAGATATCTTGAAGAAGAAGTATCAGTAAAAGCAGCTACGAAATTTGTAATCAAGGTAGATGACTTAATAAAAAAACTTAGCAAATATCCAGAAATAGGTAGAACGACAAAGATTAAGAAGACCGTAAGACAGTACAGAATAGATAAATACAAAAAAATCTATTATAGAAAACATGGCAGAAAACTTATTATAGTCTATATCTTTGATGAGAGACAAAATCCGAAATCCAATTTATATAAATAGATTCAGCCAATCAGATTATATTCTTAGAGCATTAACACTATTACAATAAAAGATTTACACGCTAAAACATCTCTGCGCCTTAGCGCCCTTTGCGAGAAACAATTTTTTTAGAACAGATCCAACAATCCAATCACACCAATGAAAGACCTCTCCCCACAAATAAACACGGATATCGACCGACAAGTGGGGTTTAACACCTTTCCATATACCTCACTGCTCAGTTTTGCCCCCCTCATTAAATTTTGGAAAAATAAAACGAATAGCCAGGATCGAGGAACGGCTCTGCTAGCTCGCGAAATTATACAACAACTCGATGCATCACTGGATTTACTCACCCCAGTTCGAGACGCCAACTTATTGACCAAACATAAACCTTTTATTGATCTATTGATGAGTGGACTTTTTGCCTTTGCACAGCAAGATCAACAAATGGCGCAGGCCGTACGTCCATTTAGTTTAGAAGGATTTTATCGCACCAAAAAGTTCACCAATTTTTTAAAAAATAATCGACTGAGTATTATCAATAATAAAGACGTTCGGAGTATTCGACAGGATGCCATCGTACGAGCCGGATGTATGATTCTCAATACTTTTTATGGCCAAAAATTCCCTCTAAAGGATCCTTATATTTTTACCGCAAGAGCGGATGATACTTTCGTAGAGACCCATTATAAGGCTGCCCTGAATCTCGATTTTTTAGAAATAAAAAAGAAACGAGCCTTACCCGCTTTGAGTAAAGAAGAAATGTTTGAGCTCATTAATAATTTCGATAAACCGGAACTTTGGTTAGAAAAAATTCCGCCTACTCATTTTGAATTTCATGGCTTAGTAGCTGTTTATTTGGTGGATGTAACGGAGGAAGAAGCCATGTCTCGGATTCGTCAATTTTTATTGCAACGCGATGCAGTTCTGGAAGCGCATACCATTGCCCAAATGGAAGATTTACTCTCTTCTTATTTTAACGTCCCTGGGTTGCGACTAGGACTGACCGAATACAAACCTTCTGAAATTTCTGGCAGTACCGATAGCTTGACTGTCCGTCAACATTTATTAAAAAAAGAATTTCCCAAACTAAAAATTAACGAGTACGAAAACTCTGTTTACTATCAGGCTGTGCGAGAACGTTCTGAGAATGTTTTCCAAAACATCAGTAAACTCAAGGAAAAAACGCCACTAGAAACAAATTTGCTAAAAGAGGGAATTCATAGCATTTACATTACTCCTCTGGAACGGAGCTCAGGTCAGATTTTTGGTATTTTAGAATTAGGCGCGCCGGGACCGTATGCGATTAATAGTTTTACTAGAATGAAAATTAATGAAATCCAACCGTTATTTCGTTCGGCACTATCTCGTAAAGTGGACGAAATCAATAATGCGATTGGTGCCATCATTCGAAAAAAATACACGAATATTCATCCGAGTGTTGAATGGAGATTTTTGATGGAAGCGAACCGGATTCTCTCTGGTGAAACGGCCGAACCCGAACCCATTGTTTTTAAAAATGTGTATCCGCTCTATGGACAGGCGGATGTAGTGGGCTCTACGATGCAGCGCAATCGAGCGATTCAAGCGGATATGATGGAAAACTGGCAGGAACTCCTGATTCTATTGCGACTAGCAAAAAAATATGGAGCTTCTGAAAAAACCGATGCGCTGATTCGACTCATAGAAGAAATTAAGTTAGGTCAAGAAACAATGTTTACTGCTGACGAAGAGATGGAAAGTCGCGAACTGGTTACCTCTGTTATTCATCCTCACCTTAGAGCTGTTAAAGATATACACTCCAAGGTTTTGCAACATTGGGAGGAATACCAACTATTGATTGATCCTAATTTGGGTATTATCACTACTCGCAGAAAAAATTTCGAAGATAGTATGCTCATGATCAATCAAACGATTGTATCATTTTTAGACGAAGAGGAAGCCGCCATGCAACGGGTTTTGCCACATTATTTTGAACGGTATCAGACCGATGGAATATCTTATGATTTGTTTTTGGGTAATGCATTACTCAAACATCCGACTTTTGAAATTCAACAATTAGAGACATTTCGATTGTGGCAATTAAAATCAATGTGTGAGCTAACACTTAGAATTGCTCGCTTGCAATCCGACTTGACGCATCATATGACAACGGCCCAGTTGATTCTCGTTTATAGTTTGCCTATGACGATTCGATTTCGAATGGATGAAAAGAAATTTGATGTGGATGGCAATGATAATGTGCGGTACGCACTTTTGAAAAAAAGAATCGACAAAGCTCTTATTCGAGGAACAGCCAATCGGCTGACTTTGCCAGGAAAAGTTGCGATCGTCTATTCTCAGGATAAAGATCGCCAGGAATATCAAAAATATTTGAACTACTTAATCGAAAAAAAGATCATCGAACCTAATGTGGAAGATTTGGAGCTGACTCCTTTACAGGGAATCAAAGGTTTAAAAGCCATTAGAATAACGGTTTTGACTTAAGGGAGTAGGAAAAATATAACCTACCCATTCTGCGGCTTTATTTTGACCTTATACTGCGTTACCAAAATACTCATTATGCTAAGGCATAACTCCGTTTTTGGTGCCTTGTATAAGAACAAACTAAAACCACATTTTTGGGTACCTTATTTATTTCCTACTCCCTAAATTTTATCAGCAGATAGATAATTTGAGAATTTTTGCACAAGCGCAACAATCTAATCTTAAAATTGTCTATAATATTACGGTTGTTTTGCTCAGTTAACCTTACTTTTAGGCCTCTTTTGCAACGACAAATTAAGAATTACGTATCAATTTTACATACCAAATTTTACAAAAAAAATTAAACGCCTGACAATGAATTATAGCTATTTTACGGAAGAGCACGAGATGTTCCGACAGGGACTGCGGGATTTTTTACAAAAAGAAGTGGTTCCACATCTAGAAAAATGGGAACAAACTGGAAAGATCGAACGATTTATCTGGGAAAAATTTGGAGAAATGGGATATTTTGGAATTGCATATCCCGAAACCTACGGAGGAATGGATCTAGACCTTTTTTATACCGTCATTTTTTTGGAAGAAATGCAACGGATCAATTCCGGTGGTTTTGCGGCGGCCATGTGGGCTCACGCTTATCTTGCCATGCAACATCTCAATGCAGAAGGCGACGAACGGATTAAACAAGAATATCTTCGTCCCAGTATTGAAGGAAAAAAAATAGGCTGTCTTTGTATTTCTGAACCTTTTGCAGGGAGTGATGTCGCAGGCATGAGAACTACGGCGGTCAAAGAAGGCAACGAATGGGTCATCAACGGCTCAAAGACTTTTATTACCAACGGTGTTTATAGTGATTATTTGGTCGTCTCGGCCAAGTCTAATCCTGAAGCAAAAGGACGAGGTATCAGTATGTTTCTCGTTGATCGAGATACGCCCGGTGTGAGTGCGAGTAAGTTAGACAAACTCGGATGGCGTGCCTCTGATACGGGAGAAATCGCTTTTGACAATGTTCGAATTCCTGCCGAAAATTTAATGGGGCAAGAAAATAAGGGCTTTGCTTATTTGATGCAACATCTGGCACTCGAACGATTGATCATGGCAGTCAACGCCCACGCCCGTGCAGAATATGCGGTGGAATATACCATCGGCTATATGTCAGAACGAACGGCTTTCGGAAAAACACTCGATCGCTTTCAGGTACTTCGTCACCGTATTGCCCATATGGCCAGTGATGTTGAAATTCACAAATGCTTTAATTATATGATTACCCATCAAATGGTAAGCGGCGAATATCCAGTTAAGGAAGCGAGTATGGCAAAAATGAAAGCAACCAAAATGGCGGATGAGGTTATTTATGATTGTTTGCAATGTTTAGGCGGATATGGTTATATGGAAGAATACCCATTAGCTCGAATGTTACGGGATAGTCGTCTCGGACCCATCGGTGGTGGAACTTCCGAGATCCTTGCCGAAGTAATTTCAAAAATAATAATTGACAAAAAAGATTATAAACCAGCAGTAAAATCTCCTAGCCATAGCTAGGATCTTGTTCTTATTAATCATAATGAAAAAAAATGGGATTAGATTCAGTTGAACTTTTAGTTGAAATTGAAGAATTTCTGAACCTATTACTGACAATTCGATAAGGAAATTAATTGATTGGATATTATCTATGAATTATGAAGGACTATTCGATGCCAATGCAATTTCAAGTAAATATGAAATAGAAAGAATTATTCCTGGGATTATTAGCCATAAAATGGGTATTCCTGTAAATGAAATAGAACCACATCATAGAATAGTTTACGATTTAGGAATTGAGTAACTGAACACCCAAGACCTCAGAGAGGTCTCATTACGTTAGCCAATTTTAATTGGCGTTAAGAGAACGACCCCGGAGGGTGTCGCAGTATTTATTAACACAAGAAGCAAATCAACAATTCAACAATAAAAATGAATAAAGTAGTAAAAAATGCAACCGCAGCCATCAAAGGCATTAGAAACAACATGACCTTGATGGTCGGTGGTTTTGGACTTTGTGGTATTCCTGAAAATTGTATTGCAGCACTAGTCAAAAAAGGAACCACGGGCCTTACCTGTATCTCTAACAATGCAGGTGTAGATGATTTTGGTCTGGGCCTTTTATTGCAAAAAAGACAAATCAAAAAAATGATGAGTTCTTACGTTGGTGAGAACGCGGAATTCGAGCGACAGATGTTAAGTGGTGAACTCGAAGTGGATCTGATTCCACAAGGATCACTTGCTGCACGTTGTCAAGCTGGAGGTGCTGGAGTTCCTGCCTTTTTCACTCCAGCAGGTTACGGTACAGAAGTAGCTGAAGGAAAAGAAGTGCGCTACTTTAATGGAAAACCACATTTGCTAGAACACGCCCTGACGGCTGATTTTGCATTGGTAAAGGCTTGGAAAGGAGACCGTTTTGGCAATCTAATTTTTAAAGGTACGGCTCGTAACTTTAATCCACTAATGGCCATGGCAGGAAAAATAACCGTAGCGGAAGTAGAAGAATTAGTGGAGCCTGGAGAATTAGATCCAAACTTTATTCATACACCAGGTATTTTTGTCCAACGAATTTTTCAAGGAAAAAATTATGAAAAACGCATCGAACAAAGAACGGTTCGACCGCGAGAATAAAAATGTTTAACCGTTTATTTGTTTAATCGTTTAGAAGATTATTAAGAATAAAACATATAATAATTTTTTATTCACAAATAAATTGATGCTCCAATTTAGTGAAATTTTAAGATTCTAAATAATAAAAACTATCACGTTTAAATGCCTAAACGATT
>CAZYAC010000060.1:16273-17522 GCA_964645475.1 uncultured Saprospiraceae bacterium
TTTTGAGTTTTTGGGTCAAAAATCCGCACATTCGCACATCAAAAAATCCATAAATCAATATGCGTATTCTCCTCTTTATTTGTTTGGTGCTAATATTTTTTCTAATCGCCTGCAATTCGAAAGAAGCAAAAAAGAAAGATGTACCTGTTTCGGATATTGCGACCACTGCAAAGTTTGCCACTTATAATGTTGCGATGTATCGAGATCGGCCTGGTCAGTTGAAAAGAGATTTATCGTCTGGGAGAGATTCTCAAATTCAAAATGTGGCGGCAGTCATTCAAAGAGTGCGCCCTGATGTGCTGGTGCTTTGCGAATTTGATTATGATCCTTCAAGACAATTATTGGATCTATTTGAAGAAAATTATTTAGCCAAAGGACAGCACGGTGAGCAAGCCATTCGCTATCCTTATCGATTGGCTTTTCCTTCTAATACGGGCGTGTTGAGTTCAGCAGATTTTGATGGAGATGGTGCGATTAAACTGCCTAACGATGCTTATGGTTTCGGCCGCTACGAAGGCCAATATGCCTTTGCCATTCTTTCGAAATATCCAATTGATGATGAAAATTTGCTTTCTTACCAAAACCAACTTTGGTCAGAGATTCCAGCAGCTAAAATTCCAGTAAAAGAAAATGGTCAACCATACTATGATAAAAAATCCTGGGAGGTGTTCCGAATTTCTTCTAAAAATCATGTCGTTATCCCAATCCTAATGCCACGAGGAAAAAAGATACACGCCTTAATTGCACACCCTACACCGCCCGTATTTGATGGACCGGAAGATAAAAACGGATTAAGAAATTACGACGAAATCCGACTACTCAAAGATATAATTAACAATGCCCCATATCTAAAAACGGATCAAGGAAAAAGGGGAGGACTACACGCAGATGCTTCCTTTGTAGTAATGGGAGATTTGAATGCTGATCCAATTGATGGGGATAGTGCTCCCGGAGCTATTAGTCAATTATTGGACGACCCAAAAATAAATCAGTCGGTTTCGAATGGTGACTTGATTCCTAAAAGTAAAGGTGGAAAAAATCATAACCGACGAAAAGGTGATAAAGCAGATCCTGCCTTTGATACCGCCTTTTTTGGTAACCGCATCGATTATGCCTTACCTTCTAAAAATTTGACGGCGTCGGATAGCGGCGTATTTTGGCCTGCGGAAGACGAAGACTTATACGATATTGTAAAAAATAAAAAGGCGAGCGATCATTTACTGGTGTGGGTAACGGTGGGATTGGAGTA
>CAZYAC010000061.1:0-17522 GCA_964645475.1 uncultured Saprospiraceae bacterium
TTGTGGCAGCGGTTGTAGCCTTAGCATTTGGATTAGCCGCGGCTTCATTTTTTCCCGCCATCATCCTTGGTATTTTTGATAAACGGATGAATCGAGAAGGCGCGGTAGCTGGAATGATCGTTGGAATCACGTTGATGCTATTCTATATGATTCGATACAAAACTGGATTGATTGGTGTCATGGATCCAAGACCCGCTAGCGAATGGTGGTTTGGAACTTCACCAGAAGGATTTGGGACCATTGCTATGTTGGTAAATTTTGTGGTATCCTTGGTGGTCTCGAGAATGACTCCTCCTCCCCCACCAGAAGTTCAAGAGATTGTAGAAAATATTAGAATTCCAAGTGGAGCGGGTGCGGCGACGCATTGAGTTAATTAGGTGTTTTAAATTTTAAACGTTTAGGAGGCGATGATAACTTTATTTAATCAACAGGCTAGGCTTTTGGTGGTGGTGAGGAACCTTCTGGAATCAAGATTTGGTAAAATCCACCAGGTAAGGAAGATTAGTTAAAAAAGATAAAATGGATTATTCACAAATTTATAAATCGAGTCTAACAGATTCAGAAGCGTTTTGGAAAGAACAAGCTGAGCACATTAACTGGTTTAATTTTCCAAAAACGATTTTGTCTCATGATGAAAATGGATTACCTATTTGGTATAAAGGAGGAAAATTAAATACTTCCTATTTGGCTTTGGACTACCATGTTGAGCAAGGCAGAGGTGAACAAGCTGCGATAATTTATGATTCTCCGGTTACGAATACTAAAGAACAATATACTTATCGGGAACTCCTGGACAAAGTAGCCACCTTCGCTGGTGTGTTAAAAAGCTTGGGAGTAGAAAAAGGAGAGCGGGTAATTATCTATATGCCAATGATTCCTGAAACGGTTGTTGCCATGCTAGCTTGTGCAAGATTAGGAGCTGTTCATTCCGTCGTTTTTGGAGGTTTTGCAGCCCATGAGTTAGCCATTAGAATTGATGATGCAAAGCCAAAGGTTTTGCTGACTGCCTCTGGTGGAAAAGAGATTAATAAAGTAATTCCCTACTTACCAATCATCAATGCTGCCATCGAAGAGGCTACTCATCAGGTCGAAGCATGTGTTATTTTTCAAAGAAAAATTATTCAAGCCCCCCTGAAAGAAGGAAGAGATTACGATTGGGAGACCCTAGTTAATAATGCCTCCAAACATACTTACGTAGAAGTAGATGCCACGGATCCGCTTTATATTTTATATACTTCTGGTACAACGGGACAACCCAAAGGAATTTTGAGAGACACCGGAGGACACGCCGTTGCCATGAAAAATACCATGTCATGGGTTTACGATACTCAACCAGGAGATGTGTATTGGGCAGCTTCAGATGTAGGCTGGGTTGTGGGTCATTCGTATATTGTTTATGCGCCTTTGATTCATGGTTGTACCACCATTTTATTTGAAGGAAAACCGATAAAAACACCGGATGCAGGAACATTTTGGCGAGTCATTGATGAGTATAAAGTGAAGGTTTTATTCACGGCGCCTACGGCATTTCGCGCTATCAAAAAAGAAGATCCTAATGGACGATTACATCAAGAATACGATACGAGTTCTTTAAAATATCTATTTCTTGCAGGAGAACGAACAGACGAAGCTACCTACCATTGGTTGACAAAATTATTGCAAGTTCCAGTAATTGATCATTGGTGGCAAACAGAATCAGGCTCTCCAATGCTGGCTAATATGGCCGGTATAGACTTGCAAAAAATAAAACCAGGTTCAGCCTCACATCCAGTTTTTGGATTTGATATTCAAATTTTAGATAAGGATGGAAATCAACTACCTCCAAATGCTGAAGGTGTAGTTGCTATAAAATCCCCCCTTCCTCCGGGATGTCTTCCCAATTTATGGAATGATACCAAACGATTTAAACAATCCTATCTTTCTCAATTTCCAGGATATTATTTTTCAGGAGATGGAGGATATATCGACGAAGATGGTTACTTTTTTATAACAGGAAGAATCGATGATATTATTAATGTCGCAGGTCACCGGCTTTCAACTGCAGAAATGGAAGAAGTCTTAGCAGCCCACCCGGCCGTGGCAGAATGTGCCGTAGTCGGAATTGCAAGTGACTTGAAAGGACAAGTCCCAGTTGGATTTGTTGTCCTAAAATCAGGAGTCATCATCGAGGAGCATGATTTAGAAAAAGAACTTATCCAGATGGTGAGGCATAAAATTGGACCTGTTGCTTCTTTCAAAAGAGCCGTAGTCACAGCTCGATTACCCAAAACACGTTCAGGAAAAATTCTACGAAAAATCATGCGGCATCTAGCCGATGGAAAACAATTTAAACCACCTTCCACCATCGAAGATATGAGTGTACTCGATGAATTAGAGGATTTAATGAGAATTAAAAAAGTAGGTATCGCATCTACATAAAATGAGTTCCCGAAAGTGACATCATAACCTATTTTTGTACTTAAATCAAGAGGTGTAGACGAGCGCTAGGCTTTTGGATTCTGTGGTTGAATTACTTTTTTGATTTTCGCTGAACCGATTATAAAACAAATCCCGCAGACAGGCTTTTATTAAGAAATAATATGGATGAGTTTTCTTCACGAATTCTTAGCTTTTACTTTATTGATGCACGAATTTAGGACTTTGTTGCAGTTGATCATTTTTTTTAGGTGATTGTGTTTTAAAAAAAATACTTATCAACAAATATTAAAAAGATAAAACTCGGGTTCTCTCATAAAACCCGTTTTGACAATTTTCAACTTTTTTTACCCCAACCCTGAAGGGAGAAAAGTTGAAAATCGTCAAAACTCCCTTTAGGGTCGGGTTAAATTTGGGCGATTTTTGACTTTTCGGATTCACAATCACCAAAACTTTTTTTTATGGGAAAGTCCTTTCAATAAAACTTAATATCTATTTCATTTGTCACTATAATTGTATCTTTCTTATACCGTTTGCATTATACTAAGGGACGCGGAAAAGAAAAATTACTAGATGTATTTTGTCCATAAAAACTAACTTTTATGAAAATTACTACAACCTCTCTTTATTTAAGTATCCTTTCTTTGTTTTTAGTCATTGCCTTGGTTAGTTGTGACCAGTTAAACAAACAGAATACCGCGGATGAAGAAACAATCACGGGTACTACCCTAACTTCTAATAGCGCCACTAAATTGCTCGTTAGTCAGCCCTTTAAGAATATTACACAAGATCCAGAGGTATTAACCCATCAAAACCCTTCCGCATCAAAATCTTATACACTTGAAACCGGAACGGTTATCAATATTCCTCCGAATGCCTTCGAATATTTAGATGGTCAACCAGTGACGGGTACCGTTGATTTAATATTTACAGAAATACATAGTGCTGCTCAAATTATTGCTTCTGGAATTCCAATGAAATTCATCGATGAGAACGGGAAAGAACAACAGATGCAATCTGCCGGTATGTTTGAATTAAAAGGAGAACAGAATCACCAACCAGTTCAGATTGCAGAAGGAAAAACGATTGAAATTGCTTTGGTTTCTGATGTTGAAGGAGCTTATGATTTTTGGTCATTTGATGAAGAAAATGGAAACTGGTTAAACGAAGGAGCAGTAGAAGCAAAAGAAGGCACCCCACAAGATCTAACACCTATTGCTCGTCAAAATCAAATTCGAGCATTGGAGAAACAGACAAAAAAGAAACCCATAAAACCGGTATTTAGTGAGGCAAACAAATTGGTTTTTAATGATCTTGACGTAAGCCAATGTCCAAATTTAAAAGGTCAAGATCCCCTGGTCTTAATCTATGTCGGTACTGATAAATCGAAATCGCCTCAGGAAAATAAGTGGATTAGAAAACCGGGAATCTGGCATAAAAAAGTCATCAAACCGGTCACCGGAAAGGACGGCGTTTATGAACTGACTCTGTTGGGAGATAAAATGTATCAGATCAACGTGAAAGCTGCTCCTACTGCCCTCGAGATTGATAAGGCCAATGCCGAGTATCAAAAGGAACTCGCCAACTATAGAGCCGGGGTAGAACAATTAAAAAATCAAAAAGCATTAATCGAAAATCGTAAAACATTTGTTAGAATGGCAGCCGTCAGAGGATTTGGTCGTTATAATTACGATATTATGTGGAAAAGAAAAGATGCCATTTCTTTAAAAGCTGATTTTGAAATAGAGGATGTTCCCGACATGGTTAAAGACAAAACCATGATTTATTTAATCACAGATAAGGGTAGAACGGTAGTCAGTTTACCAAGAAGAAATTGGGATAAATTTCGATTCAGTCCTACGGCTGATAATAAATTACTGGCCGTAATGCCAGACAATACTGCTGCTGTTTTTACAGAAAATGATTTTGAAGAACAAGCGGAAGAGATGGTTGGTGCGAATGGAAGGGACTTCGTTTTTTCTTTGGATGGAGAAAAAGAAAAAATTGAAACATTGGAGGACTTAGATGGACTACTAGGAGCATCTAGTATAGAAAAGTCAGATCCAATTCAAGCCATCAAACTCTATCCCAATCCCGCAAATAACCAAGTGACCGTTAGTTTTGAAAGTGAAGCATCACTAGATGTACCTATCCAAATCTTTGATGTCAATGGTCGATTGGTTGCCAACAATAACACCATGACGCAAGCTGGAGAAAATAAAGTAAGTTTGGATCTTGCCAATTTACCTAACGGAAATTATCTCGTGCGAATCACGGCAAATACGTTTACTACGACGAAGCAACTAGTGGTTGTTAAAAATTAAGAGACAGGTTTAGATATTCAAATAACGCTTTTTTATACGAATGAAACTCCTTGTTGGAGCTTCATTCGTAACAAAAAAATATTTTTGAAAACTCAGTTATGATTCGAATTTTCATTCTATCCTTCTGTTTATTTATTTCAAACATTACTTCTTCTCAATCTGACGATCTATTAGTGTATCCTATTCGAGTAGATCACAAGTGGGGCTATGCAAAATTTTACGGCAGTTTTGTCGATACCCTAATTCCTCCACGATACGACAATATTAGTGATATCTATCTTCCCTGGAACGTCGCAGGCAACCAGTCTGACCTTTCTCCTTTTCGACTTTTTGAAATAGATAAAAAAGTTGGTTTACTCAACAACTTCTTGCAAGAATCAATTCCTAATAAATATCTTCGGATTCGTCCTATTTCTAAAAATTATTATGCGGTCGAAATCGATCAAGGCTTCCAATTAATCAATAAAGCGGAAGAAATCAAATTAGACGGAATGGTCTATGAGGATATAAAAGGAGAAATGTTTGACCATCGTTTGGAATATTTCTTTGTTAGAAAAAATCGAAAATGGGCCATTAAAAATAAAACGGGGAGTCTGATCTTAGACCACCAATTTACCGCAATAGAAAGTGCTGGCATCTCAGGTTTTTTCAAGGTAAAAAACAAATTAAATACCGAGTATTGGACGCTAATAGATACAACGGGGACACCCATTTTACCGGATAATTATGCTGCCGTTAGAGTTATCAGCAAACAGATAATTGCTGTAAAAAAAGAAGTAGTTTCTAGATGGGAATATTTCATTTCTAAAAATCTAGATAATTCTTTTATTAAACAACCAGGAGAATTTACCAGTATAAAAAAAATTACAGATCGGATGTTGGCTTTGGTGCCTTATCATTCTAACGGTCCAAAAGAAGTATTGCTACAAAGTTTGGAAGGAGATTTTGAGGTGATAAAAAAAATGAAGGTGAGATTGGTTGGTGGATCAGAATCCAAACAACTCATTCCTGATTTTTATCCATTGGATGAAACCTATGCCATACAATCGTTTCTTCCCAAAGGCGAAAAATCTGTTAAGTATAAATTGATAGATTCAAAAGGGACTATTCATTCTGAATTTTTTGATACCATTAAAATAAGTAATAAAAATCAGGTTTATTTTGCAGCCGTCGAGCGTGAAAACGGGCCGATTAGTTTTCGAAGGTGGGGTTTGTTACAACCGGTCAAAAACAAGGTGGTATCTATAGAAACAAAATTTACGGATATATTTGATTTTGAAGATGATATTGCCATTACTAAAATGGGGGATAAATATGGCGCTATCGCGATCAGCAAAAACCAAAAAGATGAGTTGCCCTGTCTATTTGAAACCGTGTACAAAAGTGGAGAGAAGACCTTACAAATTCAGACGACGGGGGAAAAGGCAGTCATTTATCAGTTGACAGAAGCTGGCAAATTTACCGAAGATCTAATCGTTAGCAATACCATTGTTTTTTCAGCAAGCAAGCAACGGAATATAAAGGAAGCAGAATACAAACCTCTTAGGTATCATAAAAAATATGAATTTGAAGACGAGCACACTTGGGGTAATTTAAACTACAGGCATGAAGCAGGAAAACTAATACTTTTAAATGGAGACAAAGTAATTCAACGTACTAATATTACGGAGGTGGTAATAGATCTACAGGAAATTTCGGCTGACCTCATGGCTATTCATTTAAAAGGCAATTCTATTCAAAACAGCGCGACAGAAATTATTTCTGAACAGCCAATTGCACGGATTGTTTTTTATAGCATTTCAAAAAATAAAATCCTGAATGAGGTCTCCATGATCGGTTTTCGGCCATTTAATAAATCATATGACTATACCACTTTCTTGGATACTTCCGGTCAAATGGGTCTTATCAATCAAGCAGGAAAACAAATGATGGTAGCTGGAAAACCACTTCGTTTTTTATACATCGGTCCATTCCATGCAGGTCGTGCTAGGGTTTGTGTTGGAGATCAATTATTTATAGATAGAAAAGATATATTGCAACTTCCTCCAAGGTATTCTTTAGGAAATGTCAAGGAATTCATGGAAGAATTCAATATAAAAAAAGACGGAAAAATTGCTTACGGAAAAGTCAACACCGCACCGGTTTATGCTTTGAGCAAAACAGATAAATCTAAATGGGGGTTTATTGATGAACATGGAAAATTACAGATTGATCCCAATTTTGATTTTGTGGAAGATTTTAATGTAGACCACGAAAGAGCCATCATCTTTCAAACGCAAGCGAAACAATCAGGGATTAAACCCAAAGCCTTGGTTGGAATGATCGATCGTAATGGAAAAAGAATATTAGATTTTACGGACGAACTTTTGAGTATCGATTATAAAAATATTAATAAAAACAAATCTTTTTTTCAAATAACGGTTGGAAAAACCCCAACTTTTTACTTTAACAAAAAAGGCCATCAAGTCTTCGTCAACCCAACGAGAATGCGACCATTTACTCAAGGATTCGCACTATTTAGAAATAAGGATAACAAATGGGGATACGTAGATTCCATTGGAAATATTCTAATCGAACCACGATTTAAATACGCTCGTCCATTTTCAGATGGATTGGCCATGGTGGTTGACGCAAGCGGTTTTTGTAGTTTCATTAATCAACAAGGCATCATCGTTTTTAAAACTAAATTTACGGAGAAACAACGAATGGGCTTAGGTGATTTTCATGAAGGCCGTTGTTGGTTTAAAGAAAAAAAAGGTTGGTTTTGGGGATGTTTAGATAAGACTGGCAGAGAAATTATTGAGCCTCGTTTTTATTATAAAATTACAACTGCCTCCTTACCCAAACCAGCCGAATCCTATACCCTACCCATGGATTTTAAAAATGGCGTCGCGAGTATTCGGGTGCTAGATCAAGATAAAAAACCGGCGTATACCATCATTGACACCTTAGGTAATCAAAAAATAGAACCAGGATTTTTTTCCGTGATTGAACCTTTTGATAAAAATGGCTTGGCTGTTTATTCCAATTCCACGAAAAAAGAAAAAGGATTGTTGAATCTCGAAGGAAAAGCCCTTTGCCCACCACGTTATAAGACGATTTTAGAATTTGAAAATGGGTTGGCAAAAGTTCAATCTAATCAAGGCAAGTGGGGACTTATTACGATAGCTGGAGAAGAAGCAGTAAAACCCATATATCAAAAAATCGGTTCACTAGCAGAAGGTTTGATCCCGGTAAACATCAAAAATCAGGGTTGGTCATTCATCAATAGCACTGGTAAAAAAATAATTCCAGGACCATTTAAAACCGCTACCTCTTTTCAAAATGGGATGAGTTTAGTAAATCGAGCAGAAAAAAAATTCCTGATTGATAAATTGGGAAATAATCTCCGCATTTCGATGGGAGAGCCCCTCTTTTTTTCGGAAGGAATTCTAGGGGTAGTCAAAAATGGACATGCACCAAAAAGGAATAGACAATATTTCTACGCAGACGATTCCGGCAATAATATCTTTGGACGAAATTTCAAAGAAATCACTCCTTTTCAACTCGGTGTAGCCAAAGTTCGAATACTATCCGAAGAAGTACCCGGCGCAAAAAAGAAAAAACAATTATTAGGCGCCATCAACAAAAGGGGCGTTATGATTGTCCCTCCAAAATTTAGAAATCTACATCTCCAACCCGATGGGAATATCATCATCAATCCCCAACGGTTTTATGGTCTGGTTAGTGCCTCCGGAAAAACATTATTGGAACCTATTTATGATTTAATCACCTACTATCCTAGAGACAAAATTTTTAGAGCAGAACAAGGTGAAAAAGTGGGTTATTTTGAATTAGATAAAAATGTAGTGAAATGGATTTGGGAAATGAGATATTGATGGAATGAAGTTTAATTAAACTGGCTTTCTAAGGTTCCTATGTAGACTAAGTAAACCTTTGTAGAATAAAGTCAATGGTTTCACCTCTCTTATTAATCCATCTCCTTTTTGGGTAAAACTTTCAAAAATAGATTATCTACTAACTACTAGATATTCTTTATTCTCCGTAATTTTAGGGCTAGAAAATAAACAACCTTGATATCATGATAGAAAGAATTATCCGCCCCTTTTTCATTATTAATCTTCTCTTCCTTAGTCAAATCGCGTTCTCCCAAAACGAATGTTTACCTGATGGGATTACTTTTTTTAGTCAAAGTAATGTTGATGATTTCCCTCAAGATTATCCAGGCTGTACCGTTATTCAAGGGGATGTAACCATAAAAAGTAGTGTGATAAATACAGATAGCTTATCCATTCTTACCGAGATTCAAGGAACGCTTGATATTACCACCACTCCCCTTTTAGAGAGTCTAGAAGGATTAATTGGACTCCAAAAAATAGGCGGAGATTTGTATATCCATCGCAATGCCATCGAACCTCCTTTAAATGACTTAAATGGCTTTAACAACCTGACAGAAATTGAGGGTTCGTTATTTATTACAAGTACTAGATCAATTATTTCGTTGGAGGGTTTTGAGAATCTGACCACCATTGGAGGATCTTTTACATTATCGAATAATGAGATACTAACCCTTTCGGGACTTAATAGCTTAACAACCATTGGAGATAGTCTAATAATCAAAGGACAAAATATTATTGAAAACCTTGATAATCTTAGCACCTTAGAATCAGTGGGAGGTAGCGTTCGAATTCGCTCCAACGGTTCACTCACAGATATCTCAGGACTAGATAATATATCCCATATTGGTAGTGACATTGAAATCTATAATCTCGACGATCTTGAACATCTCTCGGCATTCAACAATATCGATACCCTAGAAGGTAGTTTTGATCTACGATTAAGTAGCGACATAAGTACCATTAATACACTTTCCAACACCAAACACATCAAAGGTAGTCTCACTATCCGGAATGGTTTATTCGATAATGTAAATAGCTTGGCACAACTAAATACAATTGGAAGAAATTTAAATATTGCCGATACCAAATTAAACGATTTAAGTGGCTTTAGCAATCTACAAAGTATTGGTGGAACATTAGAAATCACAAACAACAACGAAGTGACTACCTTGGTTTCTTTGAGTAATTTAATGAGTATCAATGGTTTTTTAACGATTAGATCGATGAATAATTTATCGAATCTCAACGGCCTACAACAAATTGATCCTACCACTATTACCAGTTTAACCTTGCGTTTATGTAACGATTTAAATTTTTGTTCCTTACCCAACCTTTGTACTTATCTTGAAATGGGTGGAAATCATAGCATTGGCGCAAATGCTACCGGCTGCTCCTCCTTATTGGAAGTTGAGGAAAATTGTAATCAAAGCTTACCAGACCTAGACATGGATGGGTTCTCTTTTTTATTAGATTGTGATGACAATGATCCAAATATTAATCCGGATGCAATGGAAATCCCTAATAATGACATTGATGAAAATTGTGATGGGGTTGCCTTGCAGATTGATCTTGATGATGATGGATATAATTCTGACGAAGATTGTGATGATGAAAATCCAGCTGCTTTTCCAGGTGCAATTGAAATTCCCAATAATATGATTGATGAAGATTGCAATGGTGAAGATTTAATAGCGGAACCGGGCAATACGGCTTGGTGTTTTAAAGAAACTGTTGCTGATGATATTTTTTCAGAAACTTGTACCGGAGCAGTAATCACTTCGGATAGTCTAATATTTGTCGCCAATCAATCTAATGGCATTACCATCTACGACTTGGATAACAATTATCTCGGAGGATGGGACACTGATGGAGCAGCGATTTCTCTTGCCATGGATGTGCAGGAAAACCTGTATGTCGGTAGGAACGGCAGTGGTGATGTCATTGTAGAAAAGTATGACAAAGAAGGTAACCTCTTACAAACTTTTTCAGAATGGGGTGAAGGGAACGACATTTATATAGATGAAGCGTTAATCGTCTATGTAGCAAATCAAGAGGACAACGCAGTACATATTTTTGACCCTGAAGGAAACCTAATTGATGAATGGTCCTACACGCTCAACAATGGTCCAACACTCATAACTGCCGATGCCGATGGTTTTTTCTATGTTGGTTCTGAAGATCATGTCCGAAAATACGACTCAAATGGCGATGTGGTAAATGGTTGGTCGATGCCTTTGCCTCCAGATACCCCAATTGCCACAGATAATTACGGACTAACTTATAACCCAGCGGACAATTTTATTTATCTGCTCCGCTCTTTTGGACCTGAAAGTCGAGTTTATGTATACAACACTAGTGGAATATTTCAATACGGTATCGAGGTAGAATTATCTTGGGGAGACGATATTTTCTTTACCGCCGATCAAAAAATGTTATTAGCAGACTGGGTAGGTGACTTTGTAAAGATTTACGAAAGAAATTTGTTCAATCTCACATTTAACACGACCCCTACCAGTTGTGCTGAATTATCGGATGGAACTATGGAGGTAGGAATCTACGGAGGTTGTGGCGTGCTTGAATATGAACTTAGCCCAAACCTGCCTTTGGACCAATTAGCCGCAGGTAGCTACGATATAACGGTTACTTATCCAGAAGGCGGCACCACGATCCACCAATTTGAAATTACCGCCCCCGATCCACTATTGATCAGCTATACCACCGAGGATGCCAGTGCAGGATTGAGCGACGGTTCAATTACCCTAACTGTATCAGGTGGTAATCCTGATTATAGCTTCCTTTGGGATGATTTTAACAATAGTACCACATCAAACCTCAATGGCCTAAATATTGGTGATTTTACCGTTACGATTACAGATTCCAATGGATGCACGATTGAAGAAACGATCACAGTTGGTGGGACTGGAGGAGATTTCGATGTAGACAATGATGGGTATGTCTCCAGTTTGGATTGTGACGATAACGACCCTGCCATCAATCCTGGAGCGACCGAGATTCCGAATAATGAGATTGACGAAGATTGTGACGGAATTGCTCAAATAATAGATGAGGACATGGATGGCTTTAACTCCGATCTGGATTGTGACGACAACGACCCTGCCATCAATCCTGGAGCGACCGAGATTCCGAATAATGAGATTGACGAAGATTGTGATGGAATTGCTCAAATAATAGATGAGGACATGGATGGCTTTAATTCCTTGGTAGATTGTGATGATAATAATAGTAATGCTTATCCAGGCGCCCCCGAAATTCTTGACAATGGTATTGATGAGGATTGTGATGGTTCAGACTTCATTACAGAAGATGGTCGTTTTGAGTGGTGTTTTGAAAAAATATTATCAACCAACCAGAATCAAGGCGCCAGTAGAGGATCTGGTATTACATCAGATCGTATACACTGCGTTGCCAATCCGGAGGAAGGTTTGGTCAAATTTGACCTTGACAATAATTATCTTGGTGGTTGGGAGATTGAAGGAACTCCAATAAGTTTGACGATTGATTCAGAAGATCATATTTATATCGGAATTAATAGTGGTAATAATCTAGTTGAAAAATACGATATAGATGGTACACTTCTGCAAACTTTCAATGCACTCGGAGAAGGAGAAGATTTATATGTTAATGAACAATCCAATCTCTATGTAGCCAATCAAACAAGAGGAAAAATAAATGTTTTTAATCCTTTTGGCATCGAAATAAATAGTTGGGATTTTGACTTTGATGCTGGACCAACGCTTATTACTGGTGAACCAGATGGATCAATTTACGTAGCTAGTAGTAATAGAATTCATAAATATACTTCCGATGGATCCTTAATTAATATTTTAGAACTTGAAGATCCTACAATTGGAACAAATGAAGAGTATGATAATAGAGGGATGGAATATAGTATAGACGATAACGCGCTCTATTTATTACGACATTCCAACGGTAGTTCTAGTGTTCATATATACACCACCGGTGGCACCTTTATAGATTGGGTCCAAGTGATTGTTAGTAATCCTTCAGCCTTGTCCTTTTCTCCTAGAAAAGAATTACTAGCCTCGGATGCTTCAGGAGCTCAAGTAAAAATTTATTCAAAGACATTGTTTAACATAGATTATATGATTAGTCCAGTAAGTGCATGTGGAGGATTCGGTAGTATTGATCCGTTCGTAACTGGTGGGTGTGGTGATAGTGATCTAGTACAAATTACACATACTGAAAATTTGCCGCTCCATCAACTTCCTGCTGGAAACCATGCTCTATCCATTTCTTATCCCAATTTCGTAACCGAAATCTATGAATTCAATATCCCCATTAATCCCTCAATTCAGATAAACTATACGGTAGAAAATGCCTCTAATGGACTCAATGACGGATCTATAACTTTGGAGGTATCTGGCGGTAATCCTGGCTATAGTTACCTTTGGGATGATATCAATAATAGTACGACTCCAGATCTAAATAACTTAGCTCCAGGGACCTATACGGTCGAAGTTACGGACGCGGATGGTTGTACGGAGACAACAACTATTTTAATTGATAATATCACCGCGACAGATTTTATTGAAGCATCCAATATTCGAATCTTCCCAAATCCTATCATTGATTTTATAAAAATAGAAGCATTAGGAAAACACCAGCTGCAAGTGGTCGATATCTTCGGTAGGACATTACTTAAAACATCTTTCCAAAATGAGATTGAATTAGATTTCACCTCTTTTTCAACTGGCCTTTATTTCTTTATTATAGAAGGTAAAGTCCATAAGATCATAAAGTCTTAATACATCAGCTTCAATTTCAAATTCTCTTCCACTATGATCTTACCAGAATTTGATATTTTATTATCCCCATGCTTATTATTTTTTGCACCCCAAAGTAACGCAATTAGCTTCACTGAATTATTTGAAAAAGTATTGTTTGAAATATCTACATTAATAATTCCACGGGTGTTTAATAAAATACCATTCGGTTCCTGACTACCGCATTTTGAGAAAGTACTATTATGAATTTTCAAATTCCCGCCAATGGTAGATTCGTCATAACCCCCTCGGTAATAATCAATTACGTTGGCTTTCACGTTTTCAAACTGGCAATTCTCGATGGTTAAAAACTCGGTATTATAATCTCCTTTATCATTGGTTTCTTCAGAGAGTTCGATTCCGTTTTGACAGTTTTTAATACGCGTATTCACAAATGAAATCTCATCGGCGAACGATTGTTTGTAAGCCTTTAATACAAACTTAAACCCTTCAATTTCAGCATCAGTCACCGATAAATTGTAAAGGCTTGACATGTTTTCTTTCAAACTGGCAAAAGCAATTTGTTGACTTTCACTTGATAATTTTATCTGCTTTATATCGAGTTCTCCTCGTGGATGTAATTCAAATAACGGTGTATCTGCTTTTCCCGTGTAAACAATACTTGGCTTGTTTTCTGAATCTTTGGACTGAATGAGCAGAGGCTTATTAATTACCAAAGAATTACTAATCGAGTACGTTCCAGCAGCTAATTCAATGATATCTCCAGAGTCGGCAGCCGCAATTTTTTCGGTCAATTCTACCGCGTTTGTTACCGAGTGCGTGTTTTTATTCATGGCTGGCTTTTCATCTGAAAACCAAGAGGGTCCATACTTTGATTTATCTAAAATCAAAGGATCTTTTGCGCTACCGCCAACGGTCGCACCTGCTCCGTTCTTATCTTTACGCAGATTACCGAAAAGATCTTTTTCAATTTTTTCAAAGTCGAATCCCACGAATGGCACACTATCCGGGAGTGCTGTCGGCACATAAAATTCGTCGGTGACTTTGTTTAAACTAAATTCACTAGAGATAATTCCCTCAATTTTTTCAAAAGAAGTCTTTTGATTATTAATAAAATTATTCTGGAAATTTATTCCATCGATCTTGTCATGGGCTACCAGCGGATTTTCGTCTCCCTTTTCATTGTAAATAACATTGTTGGCCACCGTTGTTCTAATAGGTCGAGCCGATCGAATTTCAGAAGCAGGCAATACTTCACTTTGGCTAATATTACTACCGACTCCAAACTGTAATGGAGATTGACAATTGATCCAAGAATTATAGGCGACGACTACATCTGTTACTTGATTGTATCTATTCAACGGAGATTTAGGAATGCCATTCATGACAGCCAACGGACTTCTAAACGCGGATCCTTTTAAATTGTAGAAATAATTATTAGTCACCCAATGTCCCGTATTGATTAGGCGAATACCACCCACATTTTCGTTGCCATCCCCAATAAAATAATTTCCATCAATGGTACAATAATTTCCATGACGAGTAACCAAAGAACCTTCAGATTTAAAGAATACATTGTTTCTAAATTCATTGAAATTCGTTTTACTGGAAATCACTTCTACTTCCCCATTACATCTTTCAAATAAATTATGGGAAACGTTCGTATAGCAAGGAGACATGGACGTAAAACTATCGCCAATTTGAATGGTCTCTGCCCGTGGGCCTCCTTTACGAGGACGGGGGCCAAAATGATTATGGACGATTTGATGATAATTATTAATGCTTTCATTTCCTTTAATATCTACTCTTAGGGTTGGTCCCTGATTAGATTTTCCAGTTAAGTAACAGTTTTCTAACCTGTTATGTCTTCCCCAAAACTCTATCCAATGATCCTTGGTATCTCGCTGAGGTTGGTTAAAGTTTTCAATTACACAGTTGGATACTTTACAATGATGTGCCAGAGAATTTTCATCGATACGAAAAGTGATCACCGAATTAGTGGGTGTATATCCATTTCTAAAGTATAAACCATCAACCGCTAAATATTTACCTGCAAATTTCAAATAGGATTTTCCTTCAATAAATACTTTTCCTGGCGTCTCTGCCTTTAGGGTGATTAGGTTGTCTGGTTCCCCCTTTCCAACAAAATTGATGGCTAGGTCTTTATAAACCCCATTAGCCATAATAATTCGATCACCAGGTTCTGCCTGATCGATGGCATCTTGTAGTTCTGTGGCATTGCTGACCTTTTTTCCACCAACTACGGGTGAAACATCCTTGCAAGCAATAATAGAACAAGAAATTAGAATAAAAATAATATGCTTAATCATTATCTATTTTTTAAATTGGTTTACCAATCTCAGTGCGTCAAATATAGGTTAAAATGAGAGAATCACAAATTTATTTTGCTAGTTCAACCAATAGTGGGCACAAAATTCATAATTTGGTTCACCAATTCTATGTATAAAAAAAGCGTTTTGAAAAATTAAATTCTGAATTATCAGAAAATAATAGAAGAAGTTAATAAATTGTAATAAAAAATTTTGTAATCCAATTTAATTCCTTATTTTTGGTCAACCAATTTTTTTTGGTATACCAATCAGTTTGAGAATTTTCATAGAAAACTTATAGATAAAAATGCTTGAAAATTTTAGTGAAATCAGTGTAGAAACTCCTGTGGACAAGATTATCCGTCAAATTAGAAATCTGATTACTTCTGGTCAAGTAGTTGCTGGCGATCGGTTACCTCCCGAACGTAAATTAGCAGAACGATTAGGGGTTAGTCGTACCCTGGTACGAGATGCCATTCGAAAATTAGAGTTTTATGGTATTCTAAAAACATTACCTCAAAGTGGCACCATCGTTTCTGGAATGGGGATTACCGCATTAGAAGGATTGATAACAGATGTCCTTAAGATTGAGAATAGTGATTTTGCTTCGTTGGTAGAAACGAGGGTATTATTAGAAGTAGAAGCTACTAAACTTGCCGTGCAAAGACGTACAGCAGAGGATATAATAGATTTGGAAAATGCCTTAAAAGCTTATGAGCAGAAAGTAAATAAGAATGAGCAGGCAGTTGAAGAAGATTTGATGTTTCACTTAAAAATAGCGGAAGCCAGCAAAAATTCTGTTCTAAAATCATTGATGTTAATTATTACGCCAGATATTATTAACAGTTTTAAAGAATTGAATATTTGCGAAGATGGGCGGAGCAATCAAGCATTGAAAGAACATCAAATTATTCTAAACCATATCATCAATCAAGATCAGGAGCAAGCAGCCTTAGCAATGAAAAAACATTTAAAAGAGGTCGTAGATTTTAGTGTGAACCTGAAACGAAGTTTTTAAACTAAAAGGATACAATCATCTAGCTAAATCTTGCCAATTAATGACAAAAAAATCAGTTTAATAAATTAGGAATAACCCATGGTTATCAATCGCTTATTCAAGGCTAAATCTAAATTCAAAACCTAAGAATTCTAACTATTCTCAACTTATGAATATTTGCTGAGATCAACTTAGCAGATGAAATACTTCGATAAACTTAAAGAGTGAACAACTCTTTAGACTGGATTTCTATGCCTCCATCTAAAAGCGCTCATACCCTTATTAGGAAGACTCACTTAACAATGAGCCGATAATTAAAATTATGATTATGAAATTAAAAACCTCATTTAGAACTTCCACCTTAATGATCCCCTTACTGATCATTTTGTTGAATTTTCCTGCCTTTGCAGGAGGAAACAACTCTTTTTTAGAGACAGTTACCATGTTGGAGGTTGATGAAAAGATTACAGGAACAGTCATTTCTAGCAAAGATGGCCAACCCTTAATTGGAGTTACGGCCCTGTCGTTTGCCACTTGCCCACTTTAATCGTGGTCGAGTATAGCAAATAGCATGAATCAATAAATTTCATACAGTCTATATAGAAGCAGGTCTCTGTTTTAATAAACAGAGAACCTGCATATTTTTTTATTTATGGAAGAACAAAACAACTTATTTAAAAAACTCTATTTGCTTTTATTGGCGATCGGTCCAGGAATTTTTGCCATTGGATATACGATTGGTACGGGTAGTGTAACTTCGATGATCGTTGCCGGAAGTCAGTATGGAATGC
>CAZYAC010000062.1:0-15056 GCA_964645475.1 uncultured Saprospiraceae bacterium
TAGTGAATTAGAAAAAATGAAAATGAGGGAAGACAAATTTGAAAGAAGCCAGAAGTAAGCGGCAAAATCCTAACTTTGGATGAAGAAGAAATTTTGCCCAAACATATGATAGACGCGAATTAAGGGCTAAAAGTGAAAAGTTGAACGAAACTGTATTTTTTATCTGAATATGGATGCTTTTTGCTTTTTGCCGCTTGCTACTTGCCTCTTGCCCTCTTTAATCGCGGTCGAGTGAAGCAAAAAGCAAGCAGCAAGCAGCATTTTTTTGAGCAGGTATGGCAAATTCAATAGAAGTTTAGCTCTTAATTCGCATGATAGATTAAATTCTTTAGCTTCTACAGACTTAGAAAAATAGAAACCCCAAACGGTGTATACCATTTGGGGTTGTAATTTTTAGGGTATAAAAGAGGAGATCAATTAATATTCGTCCTCATTAAAGAAGAAATCATCCTTTCGTGGATAATCGAGCCAAATGTCTTCGATTCCATCATAGATTTCTCCTTCGTCCTCAATTTGTTGAAGGTTTTCGATGACTTCCAAAGGTGCGCCGGAGCGAATGGCATAATCTAGAAGTTCATCTCGTGTTGCTGGCCAGGGTGCATCCTCTAAATTGGAAGCTAACTCTAATGTCCAATACATAAAATAAAATTAAATATGTTGTAAAAGTATTGTCGGTATTTTAGGAAATGATAAGAATCGTAATTACTATTTTTCATATAAATTTCCCTTATTTCCGGCAAATGTAAAAAAAATTAGGCAAATGATCCAATGAAAAAACTCAGGTGAATTGCCTTGCATTATGCCCTTTTAAGATTTTTTGTCGAAATAAGCAAGATTTAAAGGTGATTTTCTTCACTTTTAAGATAAAATTAAGCTCCTTTTACTGGCTTTCCGCCATTTCTGTCCTGATATCTAATATTGCTCCTTTGGATTCTTCCTTTTTTAACGGTCGTTTTGTCCAAATTTATGATTGGCTTATATACCACTATTCATAAAATCGTTCTTTCATATAATTAGCCTTTTATATAGTTAGAGGCCAAGCCCAGACAGTTAAAATTATTGTTAAATATTAATTTATTATTGTTTTTCAATAATTTTTTCGTAAATTTGAAGAAAATATCAAAATAATGAAAGAAAATATGCTATTTAAAACATTGGTTGACATTCTCTATTACCTTCATTTCATTGGGTTAATCGTAATTGCTTTAATCCTTCCTTTTGGAATAGGTAATCTAAATCAAGAAGAACTGAATTTAGAGAATTGGTCAATATTAATTTGGCTGATTGCTATTATAAGTTTATCAACTTATGTCATATTCTTGAGAGGATTATATTATTTAAGAATAATCGCTAAATTTTTATTGTCAAAAAAATATTTTTCCAAACCCATTATTACAAATTTAAGAAAGTCCGGAACGCACTTTCTACTTACTGGAATTCTATCTTTTTTTCTAATTTTGCTACAATGGATAAGTAAATTGCAAGAAGGGACAATAGTGTTAGCTTATGGTAATAACTTAATTATTCCTTTTTTCTTAATGATTATTGGTTTGTTTTTTATGATTCAAAGCAAGACTCTTTGGTTGGCTAAAAATATCAAAGATGAAAATGATTTAACTGTATAATATAATCTATGCCTATAATAATTAATCTAGATGTTATGCTGGCAAAGCGAAAAATGAAAAGCAAAGAACTTTCAGAAATCATTGGAATTACTACAGCTAATCTTTCAATTTTAAAATCTGGAAAAGCGAAAGCAGTTCGATTTTCAACTTTAGAAGCAATTTGTAAAGCATTAAATTGTCAACCTGGAGATCTACTGGAATATGCTGAATTTGAAAAAAACTTTCTCAATCAGAAGCAACCATTAATTGAATAGTCACACTATTGAGTTAAAGAAGCCACCGCAATCCTTAAATCATCATAAGTATTTTACTTATTCTTTGCATATTTTAGAATATGGGCAGAAAAGCCCTCCTTTTGGGAGGGCTTTTCTGCCAGCCGACACTTTTTTTCACTTTTAACCGCCCTTTTGTACGCAACTATCTCGTTTTTTATCGTTTTAAATAGGTATTCCTGAGCTAGTTGTATGAAATTCAAACTTTTACTTCCTTTTTGCTGCTTGCTGTTTTTCGGGTTTCAGGTAACTGGACAAGAGGGAGGACTGTCTAATTTACGGACAAAATTGCTTTCACGACAATCCAATCAGATCATTTATCCCATCGATTCACTGACCATAATCCCCGGCTCGGTTTCCTTGCGGGAATATCCCTTAGGTCAGATAATAGATAATTCCCATTTTCAGGTGATAAAAAATGAGCTTCATTTCTCTGATACGGTGTTTTTCAATCAGCAGAAAATTAATACCTATACCGTCTCTTATCGAGTTTTACCTTATGATCTCTATAAAAATTTTGCTCGACTTGATACCGCTAAAATAGGAACAAAAGTAAATGGAGATTATATTGGTTTTACCATCAACCCTTACGACAACGACGAAGAGATTATCAAATTTAAAGGATTGGAATACAATGGTAGTTTTGCTCGGGGTATCTCTTTCGGAAATAGTCAGAATCTAGTACTCAATTCTAGTTTTAATTTACAACTAGCAGGTGAAATCGGCGATGATATCGAAATCTTAGCGGCCATCACTGATAATAGTATTCCACTTCAACCAGAAGGGAACACGCAACAGCTCCAAGAATTTGATAAGATTTTTATTCAATTAAGTAAAAAAGAAAATGTCCTCATTGCTGGAGATTACGAATTGAATCGTCCGAATAGTTATTTTATGAATTATTTTAAAAAACTTCAAGGAGCTACGTTTCGTAATCAGTTAAGTCCTTTTAAAGGTGCGACTTTACGTTCTAGAGCGAGTGCCGCAATTGCTAGAGGAAGATTCGCTCGTAATAATCTTCCCAGCGAGGAAGGAAATCAAGGTCCGTATCGACTACAAGGAAATCAAGGAGAACAATTCATTATTGCACTCGCCGGTACGGAGAAAGTTTTTTTTGATGGTAAATTGTTAACCCGTGGATTGGAAGAAGATTATGTGATCGATTATAATCGGGCTGATATAGTTTTTACTAATAAAATATTGATCACTAAAGACAGTCGAATTATTGTAGAGTTTGAATATTCTGACCAACAATACTTGCGGTCTATGTATGCTTTTGATACCGAGCTAGAATATAAAAAGTGGCGATTACATTTCAATCTTTTTTCTGAACAAGATAGCCGCAATTCTACCGGGTTACAAGACCTTGATTCTTTGCAACAAGTCTTATTAGATTCGGTAGGGGACAATGTGCAAAACGCACTTGCTCCTTCGCAGAGACGAACAGAAGAGTTTAATGAATTTCGTATTCAGTATGAATTAATTGATACCGCGGTTTTGATAAATAATAGTCTTGTTGGTTTTGAAATATTGCAGTTCAGTACGGATCCAGACAGTGCTATTTATACGGCTACTTTTACAGATGTAGGCTTCGGAGAAGGCAATTATTTATTAGATCCGAATACTTCTCAAAATGGCAGAGTCTTTATTTGGATTGGACCTGATGCCAATGGTAATCCTTTGGGAAACTTCGAACCCGTCATCCAGTTGGTTGCACCGACCCAAAGACAGATGTATAGCTTTGGAGCTGATTATGAAGTAAACAAAAATGGGCGTATTCAAACCGAAATTGCTTTGAGTAGAAACGACCTCAATCGATTTTCTGACATAGGAGATGAGGACGATGCTGGGGTAGCAGCTTTCACTAATTATGAACAATCCTTTTCGCTAAAAAAAGATTGGAATGTCGACACCAAGCTAAGTTACGAATTTACCCAAAAACGCTTTCAAGCGCTAAATCCATATCGAAAAGCTGAGTTTACTCGCGACTGGAATTTAGCCAATAATCGTAATGAAATTCTAAACATAGCGCGCGAAAATGAACACATCGCCCGAGCAGAAATTTCCCTTTTGAAAAGTAAGGTGGGTAGTCTGACCTACGAATTTAGTAGCTTTTTAAGGGGCGAAATTTATACGGGACAAAAACATTTTACACAATTAAAAATTAATCGCAACCATTGGAAAGTCGACGCACAACTCAATTGGTTACAAGTAGATAGTGACCGAGAAGATAGCCAATTTTTAAGACCTAAATTAGATATTGCGAAGACTTTTCCAAAATTGGCAGGAGTTACTTTAGGTGCCTATGGAGAACAGGAAAGAAACGAACGATTTTCTGGTGGGGCAGATACATTAAGTGCCGTTAGTTTTTATTATAATCTTTATCGTTTTTATTTAAAAACACCGGAAGAAAAGCGATTTACTTTTGGAACCAACTACACCCAACGATTCGATTTTGCACCAACAGGAAAAGGCTTTTCCGAAAATACCGTAGCGGATGAATTTAATGTCAATGGAAGTTGGAACGAAGGGAAGGTTTCTCGTCTGAGTTGGAATTTTACCTATCGTAAATTAAGAATTTCGGATGAGCGTCTAACTACCCAAACGCCGCAAAATGCTTCTTTAGGAAGATTAGATCATCGGCTGACACTTTGGAAAGGAGCCGTACGTTCTACGACCAATTACGAAATTGGATCTGGACAAGAACCTCGAATTGCTTTTAGTTATTTACCCGTTAATCCAGGAGATGGGACTTTCTTTTGGGACGAAACTTTGGACTTCAATGGCGATGGTGTGCCGCAGGTCAATGAGATTCGAGAAGAGGCTTTTGCGGGGGAAGGAAACATTATTCGAGTAACCCTTTTTACCAACGAATTTATCCGAACAAATAATGTTACATTTAATGAGAGTTTACAGACCAATTTAAAACGAATATTTCAGGGTAAAAAAGGATTTAAAAAATGGCTGGGTAAATTTTCGACGCAGTCCACGGTACGGCTGATCCGTCGAACTCGGGAAGCAGAAGGGGTGTCGGCTTATAATCCTTTTCAAAATAATATCCCTGATACTGCTTTGGTTGCCATAAATTCAAATATTAGAAATATATTGTTTTTTAATCGAGGCGATCAAAAATACGATTTGCAAATAGGCCAGACCACGGCCCGTAACAAGGTTGTGCTCACAAGCGGATTTCAAATTCGTCGTAACGACGAGCAATTTTTTCGCGGGCGTTGGAACATTAGTAAAACGGTCAGCACTCAATTTGAAATTGCCACGGGTCTAAATTTAAGTGATAGTGAGTTTTTTGAGAACCAAGATTATTCCATTAAATTTTTTCGAACACGCCCGCAATTAACTTTGCAACCATCCAATAATTTTAGGACCATTTTTTCTTACGAATTTAGAGAAAGCAAAAACGAATCACTCATCAAGGAGCAAGCTATTAAACATGATTTTTCACTTGAAACAACTTTTAATCAAAATACTGCAACTTCCATTCGCTCTCGGTTGTCTTTTGTAAGTGTACGGTTTGATGGAGAACGGAATACGCCGCTGGAATTTGCGATTTTAGAAACCTTAAAAGACGGAAAAAACTACCTCTGGTCTTTATCATTGGATCGTCGTTTATCTAAAAATATTCTGATGAGTATCAGTTATGAAGGTAGAAAAACAGGTATCGCAAATACCGTTCATATAGGTAGGGCCCAAGTTCGAGCTACTTTTTAGCAGACATAAGCTCTTAAAACAATTCAGATATCCTATCTAGGAGCCGACAAATAAGGATTTTTACGTTTTGATTAAGGTAATCCTTTATTATCTTTGTTGTCAAGCATTTACGTTAAATACAACCCATTTTCGAGATATAATAACAATCAAAAAATCATAACTATGCGCCTATTTCTAATTTTGAGCTTTTTCTTTTGTCTAAATCTTACAGTTAATGGACAATCTTATTGGAAATCCGTAAATCAGAACGGGTTAACAGATCAGCAAGCACCGGATATTGTTCCGGAACACTATGCTACTTTTCAGTTAGATTTTAATCAATTCCAGCAATCTTTAGCAAATACACCATGGGAAGATTTAACCAATGCCGCTGCTCCAGGTAAAATAATTTCGTTACCGTTGCCTAATGGTCAACTTGGACGTTTTAAAATCTGGGAAACCAGCATTTTTCATCCAAATACAGCCGCCCGTTATCCTCAGTTTCAATCTTATCGCGGTGTTGGATTGGATGATTCAGAATCTGCAGTTCGGATGGCCGTATCACCAAAAGGGGTACATTTAGCCTTTCATACTCAAGAAGGAGGAATATATGTAGATCCTTATACTGCTGGAAATACGGGATTATACATCAGCTACTATACTCGAGATCACTTGTCGGGTGGTCAGCCTGCTGCTTGTGGTTTCTCAAATTTTGAAAATGAATCTGCTTCGGAAACTTTAGGACACACCCAAAGCCAACCGCAAGCCAATACCTACACTGCTGGTGGACCGGTAGAGATGAGAGAATTTCGAGTAGCGTTGAGTTGTTCAGGAGAATTTGCTCAGGGTCACGGAGGAACTGTGGAGAGTGTAATGGCAGATTATCAAATTGCGATGAACCGATTGAATTTAATATTCGAACAAAACTTGGCGACTCGGTTTTCTTTAATTGATGGTTTGGAAGCAGTTCTTTATTTAGATCCAGCTACTGACCCATTTGCAACTGGTTCGATAGGTACTTCTATGTTGCTTGAAAATGCTACTAACTTGAATCTAGTAATTGGAGAAGATAATTTTGAAATCGGTCATGTTTTTACAGGTGGATGTTCTGATGTGGGTGGAGTAGTGAGTGGTCGAGCTTGTGGAGAATTTAAAGGAGCGGGTGTGACCTGTCATGCGAGTTCTAACATCATCGCTATTACTGTTCGGATCATGGCGCACGAGATCGGTCATCAACTATCTGCTGGCCATACTTGGAATGGTTGTCCTCCTTCTGCCGATCAGTTCGCAGCTGGATCTGCTTGGGAGCCAGGAAGTGGATCGACCATCATGTCTTATGCAGGTACCTGTGGAGTGGATAATAATCTTGGCGGTGGTGGAGATGAATATTTTCATGGTGGAAGCATCGACCAAATGTCTAACTTTATTCGTAACGGCCCCGCTACTTGTGGTGGTAATATCGTAACGGCTAATAATTTCCCTGATGTTACTGCGACGGTAGAGAATGGGTTTTTTATTCCGATTAGCACCCCTTTTAGATTAGATGCGGTTGGGGGTGATATGGATGGAGACGAGATTACCTATTGTTGGGAACAAAGAGATTTAGGTCCTGCTGGCGAGTTAGGTTTTCCAGAATTAAATGCACCACTTTTTAGATCCTTTCCACCGAATGGTTCTCCAAGTCGTATTTTTCCAAATATGCAAACAATCGTTCAGGGAGGAATGGATCGTAGAGAAATATTGCCTACCTATTCTAGAGCAATGAATTTTTCTTGCACCGTTCGAGATAACAACCCCTTGATCGGTGGTGTTACTCAGGCTTATGTTAATTTTCGGGCAACGGATATGGCTGGACCATTTTTGGTTTCCTTTCCAAATGGTTCCAATACCTTAGAAGTAGGTAGCTACCAACAAATTACTTGGGACGTAGCCAATACCGACCAAGGACCGGTTAATTGTAAGCGAGTCAATATTCTATTATCGCTCGATGGCGGTTTTACTTACCCGATTACTTTAGCAGAGGAGGTAGTAAATGATGGAGATTACGCGATTATCATTCCGGATGAACTCACGACTACTGGTCGGATTATGGTACGCGCTGCAGATAATATCTTTTTTGATATTTCTAATGCTAATTTCAGCATTGTTCCTCCATCACAGCCGGGATATTCTCTATTACCTTCAGATGAAGAGATTGTAATTTGTCCACCTGCATCTCAATCGATTACCTTGACGACTGAAAGTTTAGTGAATTTTGCAGAGCCGATTAGTTTTTCAGTCACCGACTTACCAGCCGGTGCTACTGCTGATTTTTCTTCCCCTACTATTGCTCCAGGTGAAACGACTACGCTGGATTTAGATTTTTCCAATCTTGCTGGTTTTGGTAATGGTGAAATAAAAATTACTGCAACGGCAAATGGGGTGATGGATGAAGAGCGAATCATCGAATACGTCGCTATTGATAATGATTTTACTGCGCTAGTTCTCAATGGTCCTACTAATGGAGCTACGGGACTCGGTGGTGCGCCTACTTATACATGGACTACCGTTCCCAACGCCGATAGTTATGAAATACAAGTTGCCAGTAATCCTAATTTTAGCAACGCTAGTATCATTGAATCTGTGGGTGGAATTACGGAAGGAACTTACGATGCGGGTGTACAGCTAGATAAAGGCTTTCCTTTTTACTGGCGAATTCGTCCAGTTAATCTTTGTGGTCCAGGACCTTATTCTTCGACGTTTGCTTTTTTTACAGAAGTACAATCTTGTGGTGAATTTACCGCTACGGATATTCCCATTTCACTTCCAGAGGGAACAGCATCCGACCTCGTAGTTAATTCGGTTATCAATGTAGCGGATGGAGCTACGATTAACGATCTGAATATTACTAGTTTAATGGGAGACTATGATTTTATCAAACATATTGATGTGAGATTATCCAGTCCTGCTGGCACAAGTGTTTTATTATTTGAAGATATAGCTTGTACAGGACTGAATTTTGATCTAAAACTGGACGATGACGCTGCCGAAGCCATTCCATGTCCCGTAAATACTGGAGAAAGTTATAAAGTAGAAGATGTAGATGGATTGGCAAAATTTAATGGAGAAAACAGTGCGGGCGATTGGACTTTGAGAATAGAAGTAATCAATAATTTTGGAGAAGGAGGAACGCTCGATGCATGGAGTTTTGAGATCTGTGGTAATTTATCTCCCAATGGTCCAGTCTTGATAAATAATGAAACCCTTGAAGTACCAGTTGCGGCTTCTAATCCTATCCAATTTAATTTATTATTATCGGAAGATATTGACAATGGTCCAGACGAAGTAGTGTATACCATAGTGGAAGCGCCTACGAAAGGACGATTACTTCGCAATGGTAATCCGTTATCGGCAGGACAGACATTTACGCAACAGCAGATTTTTGGCTCTGCGATTACTTATCAGCACGATGGAACGGAGGAAGAGAATGATACTTTTACTTTTACCGTGAGTGACGGTACTGGTGGATGGTTTGGAACACCGGTTTATAATATTGTGATCTCTGACGATGCGGTTGTTGGTACAAGTGAGGAAGTGGCAGAACAAAGTATCCGGCTCTATCCTAATCCCGCCAGTGATTTAGTTAATATCACTTTTAAGGCACCGCTGGAAAACGTAAACCTCCGTATCTATAACATTCATGGGCAAAAAATCCAGGAGCAGCAAATTGAAACTATTGGTGTAAATCACCGAGAAACCCTGAATACTGCGACCATTCCAAATGGTATTTATTTCTTAGAATTACAGTCAGATAGTGGTCGGGTGGTCAAAAAAATGACGATTCAGCGGTAAAAACCACCCTAATCGTTGAAAACCGAATTGAATGAAGCGTTCAATTCGGTTTTTTTTGTGAATACTCGAAGTGTTTGTTATATTGGCCTTGTGGCGAGTTATGCACGTCGCGCCTAATTTCCTGTCCCAAAACGATATTTGTGCCTATGCTACTAGAGAGCGCTATTTTGCTGATTATTGGGTAAAAAGATTTACCTCTCGGTAGCTTGCTGGATAGTGGCACCGGTTTTGCAAGTAATAAGTGTTAGATTTTGCTAATATGAAGTTAGCAATAATGAAAACCAAATAGCCCTAATTAAGTTTTGAATATGGAAAGTATTAAAGTGTTGATTGCAGATGACCACCAGTTATTTATCGCCGGTCTGAAATCTATTTTAGCAGATAATGAAGAACAAAAATGCGAAATAGTTGGTGTAGCTCATAATGGGGACCAGGTAATTCAAATGTTGAAAGATACTCCAACTGATTTGTTGATCTTAGATCTAAATATGCCTGAAAAGGATGGTTTGGATGTCATCAATCTCATTCGTGCTCAAAATAAAGAACTTAGAATCTTGGCGCTCACCGTATACGATGAATCAAAAATCGTAAAATCCGCTTTCAAATCAGGGGTGGATGGATATATTCTTAAGAATGTTGGAATGGACGAACTCTGGAAAGCAATCGGAGAAGTGATGGAAGGACGTACTTTTCTAGGTAAAGGAGTTCGATTGAATACCACCATCGAAGAAATTAAAAGGAAAATTGCAGACCAATCTCGTTTTCCTTCCGAAGACAAATTCATTAAAAAATATAATCTCACCAAGCGAGAATTAGAAATCCTAAAGTTAATCACCCACGCACTAAGCAACAAAGAAATTGGTAAGGTTTTGTACATTAGCGACCAAACGGTTAGCGTTCACCGAAAAAATATTATGCGAAAGCTAGGCGTAAGTAATACCGCCGGATTGATTAAGCTAGCTTACGATAACAGCCTGGTTTAGTGTTTTTTAAGTATCTATATTTGTTTTATTTGAACGTTTATTTTTAATATATTTTTTTTATAATTTTAAAAAATACCATAAATAGGGTAGGAATAGGACGAATGGATGACGTATATTTGCTCTTGTAAACAGTTTAAAAGAACTGTGAGAACATATATAACAAAAACCGATTTAAGTAAATAACACCATTTTTGGTGGTTTTATCCCATGAACTGCGATATTTATTAATTTCTATTCAATATTTTGAAATTATCAGTAATCGAATCTTTTCGCTGATTTTTTTATAAATATTCTCTTTCCTGATTGCACATCGCAGATTCTTATTAATGTTAAAATTTTGAAATCAAGACCCTGATTTCCAAGCTTTGCATCGGTTATACTTATATACCCATTGCAAGAAACTTTTGTACGCGTTTAATCCCCGTGTGCTGCTTATGTTAACATTTTGTGCAACAAATTATAATCATATGAACAAAGAGAATTTTACACAATTTTATGTGTCTAATCCATCATGCAGGACCACCATCCTCTCTCGTTCTGCATCCATGCAGTGGCCAATTTCCATTGGTCTCTTCACCTTATTTTATGATTTGTTGGAAATGTTGCGTTTAAAAAATAATGATCTTACTTAGTTTTATAAGTAAAGAATCATACTAATGGGCATTTGCGCGTTTGAAGCTACTCCTTTAGGAGGCTGGGAGGTAGAAAATGGAAGAAATGTCTAGTAGTTATGATTAATATAAATTTAATTGTAGCGGTAGTTTCCCATGAATAGTTTTCCCTTGCGAAAATTTGTAAAGCACATATTTTTGCAAAACCAATTGTTAAAATTACTGAAGAACTACTGTTATATTTTGCTTTGCTATTATGGTTTGTCGTGTCTTTTAGACACGACTGCCATAATTTTTTCACTAAACTTTAAAAAATAACGAATTGATTACCAAAGCCTTACAATTAATTAAATCCCCCTTACTTCGATTTGACTCCATTTTGGTAGTCCTAGTATTTTGTGGCTTTTGCTCCAATTTACAGGCTCAGCCAGATTTCTTTTTTACCGGTCCAACAGAAACGATTGCAGTGGATGATGTATTTGAAGTATCGCTTCGTGCTACCAATTTTGTGGATGTAGCTGGTCTTCAGTTTTCTCTAAACTGGGATGCTGAAAAAGTAGAATTTCAAGATATTACGCCATCCTTTCCAACCCAAAGCGTTTCCTTCAATACCAATAATGCTCCCAGCGGAGTACTTGCTGGTTTTTGGAATGATAGTTTTACTTATACAGAACCAGATAGCACCGTCCTTTTTGTGTTGACCTTTAAAGCCTTAGCCGATGGACCTCTTAATATTGAATTTGTGGATTCACCGGTCACCACCTTGGTGGTTTATCATCTGGACGGACAAGTATTTGAAGTACCTATTATTTATAATGGAGACGGAGAGGTTTGTGTTGGTATTAAAACTAGTACCTTTGCGACCGATTTTACAGATTCTGCCGTTTTTTACCAGAATAATCCAAACCCCTTTTCTAAAAACACGTATATACCGTTTGAATTGACTAATTCTGAATTAGTTACGATAAAAATCTTCGGATTAACCGGAGAAGAAATTTACCAGTACAGCAACCGATATAGTGAGGGAACTCACCGTATCAAAATTAACTCTGAGGTCTTTCCTAATCCAGGTACTTATATATACCAGATTTCGACGGCCGCTACTTCGACGACAAAAAAATTGATTTTAGCCAAATAATTGTCTAACATCTCAAATTCCAAGGATCGATGTTTAAAAAAATTACGCTTTTTCTCGCACTGGGACTCGTGCTCCTGGGTTTTAATGCAAATTCCCAAACCACACGCTTCATTGTCAATCCCGCTTCCAGTAATCTGGAAATAGGAGATACGCTGGTCGTAGCGGTAACGTCTCAGGACTTTACCGACGTCATTGCCTTTACTTACTCCATGAATTGGGACCCCAACGTCCTCCAATTCGTTGAGGGAGATGACGAAATCGTACCAGTCAATATTCCACCAGCCTTGTTCTTTGGAACCAATATGGCCAATATCGGTAATCTTACCTTTGGTTGGAATGACCCATTCCTTATTCCCATGTCTGTGGATGATGATCTTGTTTTATACGAAATCGTTCGCTTTACGGCCATTGGTGCGGGAACCTCTCCCGTCAATTTATCCGGAATGCCCGCAGCGGCCAATATCGTGACCACAACTAGTGACGAAACTCCTTTATTTACCAATGCTACGGTGACGGTAACAGATCCCAATGCTCCAGTAGATCCTCCCTTCGAGTGTATGTTCGATAATTTTGGATTAGCCATTATCGCAGATTCTGCTGCTACGGGTGAGCAGTTATGCTTGGATGTTAATCTATGTAATGGTGATAGCCTAGTTTCTTTTCAGTATTCTTTAGATTTCAATCCGGCAATTTTGCAGTTTGATTCTATTACCAATATTAATCTTCCACAACCAGGGAGTGTATTTGAAAATTCAAATAATACGGACGGATGGGTATTTACCTTCTGGACCGATACACTCGGAATGGGAATTGATATACCCGACACACTGGCCTACGAGCTTTGTTTTACCGTAGTTGGTGCGGGGGGAGAAATGGATACGGTGAATATTGTAGGTACTCCCGGAGTTATTGAAGTGACCAAATCTTCCAATCCTGGGGTAAATATTGGATTGGAAACGCAGGATGCACCCATCGTAGTTAGTGGTAACAGCGGAAGCGCAATTACCTTAGTGGCTGCCAATGTAGAAGGTAACCCCGGTGATACGGTTTGCGTAGCCGTAACTACCCAAAACTTTGATGCGGTTACCTCTTTTCAATATACCTTTAATTTCGATGATGAAAATCTTACCTATTTAAATCATCAAAATTTCAATCCTAATGTGCCAAATCTCAGCGCCGCGATTAATGATACACCCATGTTCTCAGATACAGGTACCATTTTAGTGGTGTATCCAAATCCAGGTGGAATGCCTACTACCTTGATGGACGGTGATACACTCTACGAAGTTTGCTTTATTATTGATCCGATGGCAGCCATTGGTACCAATGCACTTGTTGGATTTTCAGATAATCCAGTAGTTCGTAGTGCTTCTCAGATGGCTCCTGCTACTTTATTGACTAACGATGGTAATGTCAACGTGATTCCTGAAGAAGGAAGTGGTGATTTTGAGTTAACCATTGGCACGGCAACCTTCTGCCCTGATTCTGCGATCTGTGTACCTATTACTGTGGACGATGGATTCATTAACGTTTCAGGTGGCGGATTTAGAGTAAATTTCCTTCCTGCTGATTTGACTTATACCGGACTTGAAAATGTAAACCCTGCTTTTGCTGCAGGTACAGTAAATTGGCTGGACAATAATCCCAATGGTACAGATAGAATTATTCTAATTATGAATAATCTGAACCCTACACAAGCTGGAATTAATCTAGGCACCGGAGAAATTATTTTTGAAATGTGTTTTACTGCTAACGGAAGTGCTGATATCACCAGTCCAATAATATTAAGTCCAACCAATACGCCTGAATTTGTGGATCCCATTTTTGAACCCATCTTGCCAATTATTATCAACAATGGGGCAGCCATTATTGAAACTTCCGCCTGTCCGGCAGGAGAAGTCGATATTACCGTGACAGAGACGATCGTTAATGTCCTTTGTAATGGCGATGCTACTGGATCTATCTCTTTGGATATAGGTGGTGGAGATGGAATGAATTACGCCATCACTTGGACGGGATCACCTACGGATGTTAGTGGATTAACGACCCCGACCATTTCAAATTTAGAAGCTGGTAGTTACACGGTGAGTATCACCAGTGGTATGCGAGATTTTACCGCTACTTATACTATAACAGAGCCGACTCCCTTAACGGCAACGACTACTTCTACCAATGTGACTTGTAATGGTGACGGAAACGGTACTATTACAGTAACACCTGGTGGTGGAACTAGCCCTTATACCTATCTATGGAGCAACGGGCCGATGGATCAAAACCTCACGAATCTAGGACCTGGAGATTATACGTTAACCATCACGGATTTTAACATGTGTACGTTTATCGTACCTACAGTTACAATCACAGAACCGCCGGTTCTGACCGTTACCATTGCTGATACAGACAATGTTTCTTGTTTGAATGGAAATGATGGCGCAGTCAGCACAACAGTAGCAGGAGGAAATGGAGGATATATGTTTGCTTGGGATGGTACCAATCAAGTTACTGGTGATATCAGTAATTTAACTGCTGGTAATTACCGAGTGACCGTAACGGATATGCTAGGATGTTCAGCAATTTCTCCGGTGGTAACGATTACGCAGCCTAGTACAGCGGTTGATATTACAGTTGATAATATAATTCCTGAAAATTGTAATGGTGGAGGTTCTATCTTTATCACACCAACAGGCGGAGATAATATGTATACATATGCATGGAATGGCCCGCCGCCGGGTACTGATACGCAAGATAACGAAGATATTCCCGCTGGCGCTTATATTGTCACTGTGACCGATGGTAGTGGATGTGTTTTTACCAGTGGAATTATTCAGGTACCACTTACTCCTGCCATTACGATTAATGAAATTATTACGCCACCTAATTGTGATTCAGAA
>CAZYAC010000062.1:15156-17385 GCA_964645475.1 uncultured Saprospiraceae bacterium
TACTCCTGCCATTACGATTAATGAAATTATTACGCCACCTAATTGTGATTCAGAATCAGATGGTGCAATTAATCTAACGGTAGGTGGTGGAACAGGAAATGGATTTACTTTTAACTGGAATACAAATCCTCCTCAAACCACCGAAGATCTCTCTAACTTAATGGCAGGAGATTATGAAGTGACGATAACGGATATGGAAGACGGTTGTACGGCAACAGCGATGTACCAATTAACAAATTCCATTAATCTCATAATTTCTGAAGTTTCCAGCACGCCAGCCGGTTGTGCTGGTGCCACCAACGGTTCTTTAACGATTCAAGTAAATGGTGGTGGTGGAGATTATAGTTATAATTGGTTTCCATCAGGACAAAATACCGCAACATTAAGTAATGTAGCTGCAGGTAATTACACGGTTACGGTTACTGATGATAATTCAGGCTGTACGGAAGAAGAAAGCTTTACGGTGGATAGTGATGGTGGAATTTCAATCACCGGAACGGCATCAGATGCCAGTTGTAATGGCGCAGAGAATGGAAGTATTAATATTGATGTAACTGGTGCTGGTAACGATCCTACCTTTCTTTGGAGTGATATGAATGGAACTAATACGGAAGATATTTCTAACATCCCTGATGGAAATTATGTCGTGACCGTAACTAGTGAGGATGGACAGTGTACACAAACTGCCGCCTTTACAGTCGAGGCTGGCGACGGCTTTGAAATTGAAGAAGACGGAATTGCACAAGCTTCTTGTGATGGTGCTGAAAATGGAACGGTTAATATTAGCATTAACGGTGCTTCCGGTACGCCTTCTTATAGTTGGTCAAACGGAGAAACTACCCAAGATATTGATAATGCTGAGGGAGGAACTACCGTAACCGTAACGGTAACCGATGAAGCTGGTTGTGTAGAAATAGCTAGTTATTCAGTTCCTTCTGGAAATGGCTTTGATATAAATTTAGTAAACATTGATAATGCAAGTTGTGGTGGCGCTACAGATGGGGAGATTGATATCGAATTAGATGGTGCAGAACTTCCACTAACTAGTATAGAATGGAATACAACTCCTCCAACTTCAACGGAAGATCTTAGTGGTGTTCCCTCTGGAACTTATACCGTATTTGTTACAGATGCGGAAGGTTGTAATGCAATGGCTACCTATACGGTAGATAATGATGGAGGAATCAGTGGTGCCGTGCAGAATGTGGAAGATGTAAGCTGTAATGGAAGCATGGATGGTTCTATTACTTTAGATATTCTAAATGCCTCCATGGATCTTGATTTTGACTGGTCCTCTACAGATGCTTCAGGACAGAATCCGATAGGTTTACCAGCAGCCACTTACTCCGTTACGATTACGGATAATTCTTCTGGTTGTACAGATATCATTACAGGTATTATAGTCGGAGAACCTGACCCAATCACCTTTAGTTCAGTAGTTGATGATGTTTCTTGTAATGGCGAAGATGACGGATCCATTACCATTACGGCAATGGGTGGAAACGGAGGATTTTCTTATGAGTGGAGTCATGATAATATGATCTCTGGCAACGTTGCCACAGGACTTGCACCGGGCTCTTATATTATTACAATTACAGATTCACGAGGTTGTAATGTTGTGACAGAAGGTATCGTAGTCAGTGAACCTACCGCCATATCTGTAACTGGAAACGTAACGAATGTATCTGGTGCTGGAAACGATGGTGAGATCACTGCAATGGCTACGGGAGGAACTGGTACTTATACCAATTACGATTGGATTGGACCTAATGGACCGTTGATGGGACAAATGATTACAGGACTTATTCCTGGAGCATATGATGTGACCGTTACCGATGATAGCGGCTGTACAGGAACAGGTACCTTTACCATTAATGAGGCGGATGCTCCGATTCCTTCTTTGGTAGTTGTAACGAATGTTACCTGTTTCGAAGGTAATGACGGATCAATTACGATTGATGTAACAGGTGGATCAGGTGGATATACTTTCAATTGGCAAGTGCCACCAGGAGGAACCAATATTCCTAATACTGTACAAAATCCTACAGGACTAATCGCTGGTACTTATAACGTAACAGTTACCGATGATAACGGCGTCTCAGGAATTCTGAGTTCGATTGTGGTCGGAGAACCTGTGGAACTGGATTATGATTTAATGGATTTATTATCCGTCACTTGTCCTGGGTTTATGGATGGAGAAATAAATATCAGTCCAATTGGTGGTAACGG
>CAZYAC010000063.1:0-7859 GCA_964645475.1 uncultured Saprospiraceae bacterium
TGTTCTGGGGTGTTGACTCCTTGCACGGACTTATAAATACTAATAAATCCTGTTTGAGGTTGGTGATGCATTTTACGAATGACGCAGCTTTTGCCAAATCTTCTTTCTGCAAATAAATTGATTCCTCTTAGTTTTAAGATAGCCCAGAAGTCTTGAATGATTTCATCTCTACCTACGATATTGATAGGTTGAAGAACTCCTCCTGAATTCGGTGTGATTGAAATGATAGATGGTATAGTTAACATAATCAGCGATTATATGATACAATAAAGCAAATGTACGATATTTTTATCGTACGACAAATTTATCGCACGTATCTTTTGTCGTATGTATCCTTATTGTCATTTAGACATTAGGTGTGTTCAGAAAAATATTCAATGATGATTATCCAATAACGAATATCCAATAGGTCCTTAAACGACAGATCTACGATAGAAGGAATGATTGAGTGTTGAAAATTCGATATTCGATATTGAATATTTTTTTAAATTTCATACTGAAAAGTTTTTCTGAACACTCCTATTTAGACATAGATAATAACTCGCTGATACTGTGTTTACTAACTCACTATTTCACACCCAAACAAAGGAATGCCAAATTTACTCAATCAATTACCATTTCAACATTAGAATGAGTGGAAATTATGTATTTTGGGAAATTGGAAAGTATACCAAACCGACTCAGGAATGTTGAATAAATAAAATACGATTCTATGCTTCCTATTTTTACATCACTCTGCATCAACAAAAAGATCATTTGGAAGCATACTAATTATTTTAGAATAAAGTCTAATATTAAAAACAAATGAGTAAGCAATTTCTAACTATATTAATTATCCTGTCTTCCTATTTTAACTGTATCGCGCAATGGTCTCAAACCAACGGTCCGGAAGGAGCCAGAATTTTTGATCAACAGTGGATAGACTCAGATATTTGGGCGGCTACGGATGGTGGATTATTTATTTCATCTAACGAAGGACAGAGTTGGAATCTCGTTGACTTTTTGCCATTGCAAAGTGAGGTTAGGAGTATTTTTCAAGATGGTGAAGAGATTATACTTACCGTTGCTGAAGTTGACCTTAGTTATCCTTCAATCGTAAATGCCTATGATTTCTATTTTTATCGGAGCGTTGATGGTGGCGCTAACTGGATGAGTTATGACTTGCCAGTTGGTAATATTACGTTATTTGAATTCAGCGAACGAATTAAAATCTATCGAATTGGGACTACCGTTTTTTTCGATCATGGTTATAACTTCAATCAAAACCAACAAGACCTGTTCAGATCAGATAACAATGGGGCGACCTGGCAGCGAGTAATTATGCCCTCGAATTCTAATTATCAAATTGCTTGTGATGGCGCACGGATATTAATTGCCAACTCCCAAACTTCTTATCTTTCAAATAATAAAGGAGAAACTTGGGAATTGTTAGATAATATTGGAACCTACAAAGAAGTATTTTTGGAAGGTAATCGAATATTTGTAGACAGTCAGGATGATCAACTTTATATTTCAGAAGACCTAGGTGAGAATTGGACGATCACTCAATCACCTGGAGGGTTTAGTACAGGAGCCCGTTGGGTAAGAGGAAATTCTGGTAAATTATACCAATTAAACAGATTTGTTTATGTATCAGAAGATAATGGATACTCCTGGGATACTTTAAATAATTTAGTCCCCAATAGATCGAGATTAGCAGACCTCTCTGAATTGTCCAATGGTGAATTATTAGTTGGAATGGAAGATGGGATTTTTAAGTTAGCAGATAATAATGCGGTCTGGTCTGCGTCTGGAACTAATATGATCGGATCTAGCGTCTTTGGCTCTTTAAAGTTGCCAAATGGTGATATAATTCTAACAACTAATTTGGGATACTTTCGCACGACAGATCGAGGAGAAAGTTGGTATTCAATCCAAAAACCACCACATTTTCTTGATCTAGAAGAAGCCATTACGATTAGAGAAGATTCTATCTTTATACATGGTTTTGGTCGAAAAATATTATGCTCAACTGATAATTTGAATACGGTAGATACGGTTGGAGAAATACCTCATGAGGTTTATAATACTACTTTCAGATATGTAAAAAATCGCTTTTACTTACTCGGAACAGACAGTTATCAAAGTGAAGATTTAATAAATTGGGATACGTTGATTATTGGTGATATTAATGTTCCTCTTTATAGAATAAATGATCTTATTGCTACCGAAGATGGATCATTATTGGCGTTGTTGCTGACTGGAGAAATTTATAGATCTACGGACGATGGAATTACTTGGAATTTGGTTTTTGAGTTTACTCCACCAGGCGTTCGACGTTTTTATTTTTTAGAAATTGGTAACCGAATTTTTTATTATGATTGGAATGCTTGGTATTATTCTACAGATAATGGACTGACCTGGAATAGTCCGGCTATGAATGGTTTGCCCGAAATTCAGTCTGGTAACTTACCTATTTTAGCCGCAAATGATGAAAGTAATATTTTTGTTACAATCTTTGGATATGGAGTTTATAAGAGTATTGATTTTGGAGAAAACTGGTCGGTTTATAACACTGGTCTTGAAAATTTTAGATCCTACGAAATATTTTATTTGAATGATTATCTTTATCTTGGATCCCTTGCTAGTGGCATCTGGCGTAGAGAAGTAGCAGGTGAAATGGTAGGTGTATTAAATGAGGAGAATAAGATCAAAAATAATCTTGAAATTTTTCCTAATCCTGCCAAGGAAAACATTTATATTTCCCTAGGAAATGAGATAGAAGGTGACGGCGTACTAGATTTTTTCGATACCCATGGTCGGTTGATCCGTCAACAAAATATCCAGATGGATAGGATGCCACAAAAGCTAAATACTGAGGGTCTTTCTTCAGGATTTTACCATATAGTTCTTTTGTTGAATGGGCAAAAATACAATGGAAAGCTAATTCTGAGATAGTTTAAGACTAACGATATGCCTACTTGTCTCTTCTAACTACCAGCCAAGAGCCAAGCGGTTCTTTTTCACCTTCCCACATATTCAACGCCTTCATTCATTCAGATTTATGGTGATTTTCAATAAATGCTTCTAGCCTGTCTAAAATTTTACCCCATAGAAATTGCCAAACAGCTCATTTATATGTATTTTGTGATAGACCAATCACCCTCATTATCAAGTTTAATTCGAGGACTTCCCTAAAAAACCAATCAGCCATAAATAACGCTCCTTTAGCTAGAGATTGATTTACAACTTTGTCCATTACCATTCGTTATCCTAATTTCAACCGATTAAGTATTTAAGTACATGGACAAGTTAAATAATAGACTAATTTAAAACATATTTCCTGGTAAGTTATGAAAAGCCTTCTGAATTTTTTGATCATCTGCCTTATTGCCTTACTTCCATCCGCTCTGTCTGGACAACTATACATCAATGAATGTATGGCAGATAATACATTCACAATTAGCGATGAACAGGGAAGTTATGAGGACTGGATAGAAATATATAACGCAGGTTCAACTGCTGTTGATCTGGGAGGCTACTACCTTTCAGATGATTTGAATGCTGCTGAATATTGGCAAATCCCCATGACCAATCCGACCCTCACCACCATTCCTGCTGGAGGTTTTCTATTGCTTTGGGCGGATAGCGATCCAGAAGAAGGAGCACTACATCTAGATTTCAAACTAACTAGTGCTGGAGAAAGTATCCTACTTATTGCACCCGATGGAACCACTCCAATTGATGAAATAACTTTTCCAGCCTTAGGATCGAATATTTCTTTTGGACGTACAACAGACGGTGGTTCAGATTTTCAAGAATTCATCACCGTCACTCCAAGAGAAACTAATGAAAACCCCTTATCCAGTTTATTATTTCCAGTAACCATTAATACAGAAGTTCAGACCGTTAATGATGACGCTATCCAATTTGGAAACTCCAGCGGAGGGGTAATGTTAGATGCATTTGGAATGAGCATCACAGAATCTTGGTCTAGTCAAACGATCGGCGTACGATTTAGTGATATTTATCTGCCTCAGGGAGCCGTCATAACGGAAGCTCATATTCAGTTTACTACGAAGAATCCTGCTGACAGCACAGGCCCGTCTAGTCTTCTTATCAAGAGTGAAACTTCTGGAGATGCAGCTCCTTTTGAAGAAATAAATTTTAATTTATCAGCTCGACCAATGAGCACAAATTCTGTCATCTGGACGCCGGATGAATGGACCATTCAGGATTTTGCCGGAGAAAACCAAAAAACGCCTAACCTCGCATCGGTTATTCAAGAGGCATTAGATCAACCGACTTGGATACCTGGAAACGCCTTGGCATTATTCATTACCGGTACGGGGCAAAGGTCCGCACAAAATTTTACTTCTGGCTTTCCACCTACCATAGAAATAAAAGCGCAAGTCCCAGTTCCTACTGCTCCAATTGCTGGATTACTTATCAACGAAGTGGCTCCCAACGGAACGGATTATCCCGATGAAAATGGAAAGTTTTCTGACTGGATAGAAATTTATAATACCAATAATTTTCCCGTAAGTCTTGGAGGATTATTTTTAACGGATGATATAAACAATCTTTCTAAATGGCAGATTGGAGGTATCCAAAATTTACCACCCAATGGCTACGCTACCATATGGGCGGACGGAGATCCAGAAAAGGGAGGCTTTCATGCTAATTTTAAATTGAAAGAAGATGGTGAAAAACTACTCTTGGTACAAGCACTAAATAATGAATTTGTCATTATTGATTCTATCACTTATCAAGCCGTTCCTTTTAAAGCATCAACTGGAAGATCTTCGGATGGTGCAAGCGATTGGATAATCTTTGGAGAACCCACTCCTTTAGCTCCCAACGCCAATGCGCTTTCTTGGATTGCTCCACCTGTTCTTTCTATTGGCAATGGTGTTTTTGAAACACCACAGACTGTTAGCATCACCCACGAAGATCCAACCGCCACAATTTATTATACCACGGATGGTGCGGACCCTGATCAGACTGCTAATATATATACTAGTGCGGTTACCATTGACCAAACGCAAAGTCTCAGAGCCATCGCTTATAAAACTGGGGCAGCTCCCAGTCAGATCGAAACAAAAACCTATCTTTTTGATGCTAGCTCTAATCTTCCAGTCTTAATGATTACCACTGATCCTGACAATTTCTTTGATGATGAAATAGGAATTTATACGATTGGAACGAATGGAACTACAATTGGTAATAATTGTCCTGGTAATATAATTGCAAATTATTGGAATGATTGGGAACGCCCCATTCATCTTACGCTTTTTGATACTAATGGTGAAACAGCTTTCGCTGTTAATGGTGGTGCAAAAATTTCTGGTAATTGCTCTAGAAGATATGCTTTGAAAAGTCTTAATTTTTTTCTTAGAAAAAACCAGTATGGTGATGATAATATTGATTACCAATTATTTCCAGATCGAGTATTTAAAGATTACGAACGACTAAGATTGAGAAATAGTGGTCAGGATTATCGAGGCACTATGCTACGAGATGGTACCAACCAACGAATCCTTAGTTCAATGATGGATGTCGAATATCAAAGTATGCAACCTACGCTGGTTTATATCAATGGAGAATATTGGGGAATTCAAAATTTCAGAGAACGATACGATACAGATTATTTTGAAAGACTGGATGATGAGGTAGATGGAAAAGAAATTGACCTTTTAAAAAATCCTCGATATTTAAATTTAGTAGATATTAAAGAAGGGGACGATATTCTTTATAATGCTCTTTATGATTTTATGGAGGATAATGATCTAGATTTGGAGTCCAATTTTAATTATATAAAAACTCAATTCGAGATTGATAATTTTTTAGATTATTGGATTTCTATGCTTTATATAAGTAATTCTGATTGGCCAGCAAACAACCTTCAAGTTTGGCGTCCCCGTAACGAAGACGGACGATGGAGGTACATGTATGTGGATACCGATATCACGACGAATATTTCTGGGAATACTTCTCCTAGCGGAGACATGTGGGATAGACTCGTAGAAGTTTTGGATCCAACACAAAATAGTTGGCCTAATCATAAGGATGCAACATTGCCTTTTCGAAAATTGATGGAAAACCCCGCTTTCCAAGATGAGTTTATCCAGCGTAGTTGTTCTTATATCGAATTGGCTTTTAATGAAGAACGGGTACTTCCAATTATCGATCAAGCAGCTAATGAGATTGACCAAGAAATTGGAGCCCATGTTGAGCGTTGGGTTTTTGACAATCCTTTTGTGGATGATTATGATCTTTGGTTAGACAACGTTTCAAAATATAGAAATTTTTGGATAGAACGTCCACCTTATTTTTACCAAAATCTCGTTGATAATTTTAGTTTAGGGGATACTTATGAACTGTCTTTCAATTATGATGCAACCACAAATGGTGATGTGCTCATCCACTGGAAAAACATGGAAATTCCATACAATTATACAGGAACTTATTATACCGGTCTTCCCATCAGAGCTACAGCCGTCGCAAAAGAAGGTTATATTTTTTCTCATTGGGAAGAAACAGGAGATAGTACGGAAGTAATTGAATTTATTGCGAATGAAGATGCATCTTTGACACCGATTTTTGTGGAAATGATGGAACCCGTTGCTACCAATGAATTGCCGGAGGATACGCTTATCCGTTTGTTTCCCAATCCAACTCAAGATGAACTTTTTTTGGAAGCGCCTGATTTGGCGGGATCCAGCATTTCAATTACAATCCATAATCAATTGGGAGAAACGATAAGTATTGAAAAGATAAAGACCTTGTCGAGCATCCATAAAATTAATTTGGAAAATATTCCTGATGGTTTTTATTATTTAGTATTAACGACTCCAGAGAATCGTTTTAAAACGAAAAAATTTATTCTTAGACGATAGGTTGATAAAGTAGGTGTTTTGTTTATAGCTTTTTTAGTAATATTGTATGCTTTACAAGATGAATCTAAAACTATAAATATGAAAAATACACTAACACTTCTAATCATTCTCTTTTCTCTTACTTATTGTTCACCCATTTTGGCCCAAAATTGCCAAGGAGGAATTGCTCAATATAGTTTCAACGAAAATAATATAAACGTAAGGTTAAATACAACTGGTAATATTTGGTGGGATGGTTCCGGTGAATCTGGGTATGAATTTCCTTCAGGTTCTGGAAAGCATTTATTGTTTTCCGGAGGATTATGGATGGGAGGACAGGATGCTGGAGGAAATCTTAGACTAGCTGCACAAACGTATGGATCAAGTGCTGGGGAGTTTGATTTTTATCCCGGCCCAATTGATCCAGCGACCGGTTCAACTACTGATATAGATTGTGCAAACTGGGATCAATTTTTTACCGCTAATCAATCAGATATTCAAACTTTCCTGTTAGATTTTAATGACAATGGTCAGATTGATAATCCTATTCCTCTATCTATTAGAAGTTGGCCAGCTCAAGGAAATCCTTTCTTTGAAGATTTACAAAATTTCTCTTTGCCAAATAAAATATTAGCTCCTTTTGTCGATCAGGATGGGGATGGAAATTATGAACCTTCACAGGGTGATTACCCAAAAATAAAAGGTACACATGCCGTTTGGTGGGTCTATAATGATGTTGGAAATGTTCATAGTCAATCTGGTGGAATTCCCTTAGGAATGGAAGTTCAAGCGATGGCCTATGCTTATGCTGGGGGAAATGATCTAATCGAAGATGCCACGTTCTATGATTTTAAAATTATCTATTATGGCGATGAATCGCTCAATGATTATTACACCTCTTTCTGGGTAGATCCCGATATTGGGTGTTCAAATGATGATTATATTGGTTGTCATCCGACGAGTAATTTGGCCTACGCCTACAATGGTTCAGCCTTTGATCAA
>CAZYAC010000063.1:7959-15076 GCA_964645475.1 uncultured Saprospiraceae bacterium
TTGTCATCCGACGAGTAATTTGGCCTACGCCTACAATGGTTCAGCCTTTGATCAATCTTGTGGTGCCACAAATGGCTATGGGCCAGATATTCCTATGGTCGGAATTAAAATATTAAAGAATACGATAACTGACGATGGAATGATGTCAGGTTTTAGTTATTATTTAAATGGTGGCGGTTCACCAACTCCACCTCCAGGAACAACAGACCCACAACAGCTTTTAGAGTTTTATCGTCTTATGCAAAGCCTTTGGCTGGATGGTGCCCCTTTCACGCAAGGAGGAAATGGTCGCAATGGAAATGCTGCTTATCCTTTTGCTTTTGACAATAGTTTAATCAATGGCACTCCTTGGACAGAATGTTCTGCTTTTAGACCAAGTGGTGATCGTCGATTTTTAATGAATTTTGGTCCTATCACACTTTTACCTGGTCAGATTCAAGAATTAAATTTTGTCGTCATCACCAAGACAGATGCTATTTATCCATGCCCAGAAGTTGGAGGCTTGATAGTAGATGCTGACTTTGTTGCCACTTTTGATTCAACCACTCTGATCAACGATCCCAATACCCCTAGTCCACCACTTGCGGCTTTTAGTTATGATCAGGAGGCGGAAGGGGCTGTTAGTTTTTCCGATGCCTCCTCTTTTAGTCCAGATCAATGGATTTGGGTTTTTGGGGATGGAAATACTGGAACCGATCAATTTCCTACTCATATCTATGCTGCTGAGGGTACTTATACCGTTTGCCTAACGGTGAGTAATTCCTTTGGAGGGGACACTCATTGTCAAGATATTGACGTTATCGTTCAATCAGCTCCTGTGGCAGATTTTGAATTTGATAACCCTTTTGGCTCAGCCGTTTTATTTCAAGATATGTCCACCAATGATCCCATTACCCATTTTTGGGATTTGGGAAATGGAGAAACCGATACTAGATCCACTTTCATACAGTTTTATGATAACTTAGATGTATATGAAGTTTGTCTTACAGTGACCAACTCCGTTGGGGAAGATACGGTTTGTAAGGAGGTAGATTTACTGTCCACTTCTACTGAAGAACTAACTTCTTTATCTTATATTGCATATCCTAATCCTACAGAAGAATATTTATATCTTGATTTTTCAGAACCCATCTCCCCAAAACTGGAGATCCGATTTTTTGACGTTCTCGGAAAGGTCGCAACGCCTATTTTTCAAAAAAATGGATCGCAATTGGAGATTAGCGTCGTAAATCTTCCCAAAGGACTATACTTTTTTGAACTCATAGAGGATGGAAAGAATAGTGGAAATGGAAAGTTTGTAGTTGATTGAAAATAGGAAAATTTGCTGCAAAATCACGAGGTCACAACGTTTTTTTCGTAGGAAAAACCAATTCTTAGTGTCTTAGTAGCAAATTAAAACCTCCTTTTGTTTTTGTCCTCTACTTATCAAAAATTCTTAAAAAACCGATTTCTAAAAAGCATGAATTATGAAGATAAAGTTAATGACTTTAATTTTTACATTAATTTGTAGTATTGGAATTAGTCAAAATCTTGAATCAGAAGAATATGAGTTAGTACAAACTTTTGAGGATGTCATCTCTTTAATCGTATCAGAGGACAATACCACCATAGCGCTTATTTCAGGCAATCATAAACTCGCCATATTTGATTTAAATTCTCTCGAACTAATTCGTAGGGTAAAAGTCACTAGAAAAACCTGGTTGGCAAAAGCCTTTTTTGAGGAGGATAATCAATTTCTTTTCTTCGATTATGGCACACAATTGAATTTTAAATATAAAACACTAGATATAAATAGTGGAAGAGTAAACAAAGTAAACTGTAGTGATATTTCAAAAGGCTGTGATTATATTGCTGTAAAAATTTGTGATATTGATAACCAATTACTAGTGATCAATCGAGGTGAATTTAAATTTGAATTTGATGGTATTGACATTAGAATGTATCAAGCAAGATAGATAAGCGTTTTAGAAAAAAATAAAATTAATAAAAAATAGAAAACCGAGAACATTAATGCGCTCGGTTTTCTTTATTTGCATTAAAATCATATTGCTTTAGAAAACTATTTATTTTGTATACTCAGTAATCAATCGCACCATCAAGTCATTTAAAAATTCAACCTCATACTCACCGACACTTGCTTCGATATGCGTATTTCCAATACCACTATCATTGGTGATGAAAACATAAGTGCTATTTGTTATTACAGAGAAAAAACGCATTAAGAACTCCGTGTCTTTATCAATGCCACTAGCAGTTATCGGAATTAACTTAATTCCTTTACGAGCAGCTTGCGAAATCGAATTTTGCAAACTTTGCGTAATTTCTAAGGTTTTGTGTGGTGGAGCATCTAATAATAAAAAGGCAATTCTAGTGCGTGCTTGGTCGGACCAATCAAGGGTATTTATGGCTTCGTGCAGTCCTGAATGTACCGCTTCGGGAAAGTCTCCACCACCACCTGCATGTTGTTCGGTAATAAAGTCAATGGTGTTTTCTATATTATTGGTAAATTCAGAATGTTTGACCAAATATTCATCTCCTTCATCTCTGTAAAAGACAGTTCCTGTTGAGATGTTAAGGCTTACATTATCGATTTCAACTCTTTGGATAACGTCTTTTAGATCACTCTTCAAAAACTCAATTTCGTCGCCCATTGATCCAGTAGCATCCACAATAAATGCTAGGTCAACGTTATTTAAATTATTGGTTAGTGGAGAAAGCAATTCAATTTGATTAACTCCATCTTCAAATAAAACTAAGTTTGTTGCATAATTATAACCATCAACAAAAAGAGCGTATTCCTCAAGGTTAGACACCACCCCTGACCCAAATAAATCTATCCATAATTCAGCTTTGCCCGCATTATCTGTTCGGTTTTCCCATACTGTTTCACCATTTTTACGTAATTCAACGGCTACATTAATTACAGGGTTGAAATTATTTTTTACTTGAACGGATATTCTACTTTTAGGATAGATACTCCATGTTTCGGGTTGCGCACTAAACTCCTCTCCGTGGAGCAAACTGTCGATCCAGAATGACCAGTTTTCTAAATCATTCCATTCTCCAGCTGTAATTAAACCCGTATTATTATTGCCTCCTCCCGAAGCACTGCCTGAACTAGATCTATCACTATCACTGATACTGCTGAACCAATCAGAAGAATTGGGTGCCGTTTCCAATGCGCTTTCGCTTTTAGAGCAGCTGAAGAATAGAAAGGTGCTAGTGAAGCATAAAATTAGATAAAAGGTCTTCATGTTTTTATTTTTTGAAATTAGAATGAAAAGTGAGCTTCTAATTAGAAGACGGTTTTTATGGGACAATAGGTTGGGTTAACTAACGGTTAATATCTTATTTTCTTTGATATGCTTGACCTTACGGTATTACACAACGTGTAATTTATTAACTATTGGGTTTGGTGAATTTTAGATAAGCCTGTGCAAAACCGAACCGCTAATTAAATACACAAAAAAAAGCATCCCGAATTTTCACCTGAAAATTCGGGATGCTTTTTAGACGTAAGAGAGCTAAACTCAAAAAAACTTAACTCAAAAACTCACCAACTCAAAACTCGTCCCCTACAAAAAATACAACACCCCTGCCAATCCAACAACACCCAGTACAATCGTATACGGCAATGCCATCCAAATCATTTTCATGTAGGACAATCGAATCGAAGGTGCTAATGCGGAGGTCAATAAAAACAAGAAAGCGGCTTGTCCATTCGGTGTGGCGACACTTGGAAGATTCGTACCTGTGTTGATGGCGATAGCAAGGTTTTCAAATTCTGCACGAGTGATTGTTTTAGCTTCAGCTGCGGCAGCAACTTCATTAATATAAACGGTAGCCACAAAAACATTATCACTAATCATTGACAAGAATCCGTTGGCGAGATAGAATAAGGCTGGTTGCATGGATTTTTCTTGAGCCAATACATAATTTATGATTGGCTTAAACAACTCTAGATCAGTAATCATCGCTACGATAACAAAGAAGACCGCCAATAAAGCGGTAAAGGGTAGGGCTTCCTCGAATGCGTGTCCGATGCTATGCTCATCTGTGATTCCTGTAAAGGCCGTTTGTAAAACAATAATTGTCAAACCAATTAATCCAACTGGTGCCAAGTGAAAGGCTAAAGCAACAATTAAGAAAAGCGCAGAAATGGCTTGTATCACCAATGCCCATTTATCTGCACTTGTTCTTTTTTTATCCTGATCTTCTAGGTAACCTTGGATGATACCTCTCACTTTGTCTGGTAACTGCTCACCAAACCCAAATTTTCCAGTAATTTCTAATAGCACACAAGTGATTAATCCAGCAGCCAAAACAGGCATGGTAATCGGCGCCATCGCAAAAAAGAAATCCATAAAATTCCATCCCAACTTATCACCAATTAATAAATTCTGTGGTTCACCAACTATGGTACAAACCCCACCAAGTGCCGTTCCAACCGCTCCGTGCATTACTAAACTTCGTAGGAAACTACGAAATTGTTCCAGTGTATCTCTACCTAATTCTTTTCGATCCGCCACACCACTATCATCAAAATCCTCATCACTTGAATGCACTCGTTCGTAGACCTGATAAAATCCTACAAAAACACCGATCAAAACAGCGGTTACTGTTAAGGCATCCAAAAAGGCACTTAAAAAGGCAGCGATAAAGCAAAAGAGCAGGGATAAAACAACTTTAGAGCGAACCTTAATGAATATTTTTCCAAAAATAAACATCAAAAGTGGTTTCATAAAATAGATCCCAGCCACCATAAATACCAAGAGAAGGATTACCTCTAAATTGACTTCAATTTCGTGAAAAACATGGTAGGGCGTGGTCAATTTCATCAAAATCACCTGTAAGGCGATTAAACCACCAGACTGAAGCGGATAACATTTTAGAGCCATCGCCAAGGTTAAGATAAATTCCCCAATAATTATCCAACCAGTAGTGGTAGGACCAACGGTGAAAAGAAGAATTGGATTCAGCACTAAAAAGGCTAAAATGGTTTTTTTGTACCAGTCTGGTGCGTTTCCTAAAAATGACTTATAAGCCTCTTGTAACATAATCTTAATCTTTATTTAGTGTTAGGGACGTGGAATAAATAACTCTCCGTTTTTACTTCTCAAAATTAATTGATTCTTCGTTATTTTTTTCAGGAATCCAACAAGGATTCTTTCAAAAAATGCCTCGTCTAAATCAATTTTGAGTGCGTCTAAACTGGAAACTTATTTAATCCAAGTCCCTTAGTTGGTGAATTCAGCCCACAAAAATAAAATTTTATTTAAGAACTTAAGAAAGTGAACCGTCTTTTTGAGTTTTTTAGAGAAATTCGGTCATTTTAAGCGTGGGAACCTTAAATCTATTATTTTTGTATAGAGGGTTTTAAACAACTTCAAAAATAATAATTATCAAATCGTGGTTAAGGAAAAGAAAAAACTAATTCACGATTGTAGAAAAGCTAACTGACTAATAGCCAATAGCTAAAAGCCAAAAAAATGGTTAAGATCGGACCAGTAGATTTAGGGGAATTTCCATTATTACTTGCGCCTATGGAGGATGTGAGCGATCCGCCATTTCGTGCCCTTTGCAAAGCGCAAGGCTGTGATATGATGTATACCGAATTTATCAGTGTAGAAGGCTTGATACGTGATGCAACCAAAAGTGTGCAAAAATTGGATATTTATCCAGAAGAACGACCTATTGGTATCCAGATTTTTGGGGCAGAGATTGACTCAATGATGCGAGCGGCCGAGATCGTCGAAGATGCGCAACCAGAAGTATTGGACATCAACTATGGTTGTCCCGTTAAAAAAGTGGTGTGTAAAATGGCAGGAGCTGGAATTCTACAAGATTTGGATAGAATGGTGAAACTTACCGATGCAGTAGTCAAAGCGACCAACTTGCCCGTCACTGTCAAAACGCGTCTCGGCTGGGATGACGAAACCAAATATATTGAAGAAGTAGCAGAACGGTTACAAGATGTGGGAATCAAAGCCTTATCGATCCACGGTCGTACCCGTAAGCAGATGTACAAGGGCGAGGCCGACTGGTCTTTGATAGGAAAAATAAAAGAAAACCCTAGAGTAAAGATTCCGATTTTTGGAAACGGTGATATCGACTCTCCACAAAAGGCTAAACTTTATCGTGAACGCTATGGCGTAGACGGAATTATGATCGGCCGAGCAGCGATTGGCTATCCGTGGATTTTTAGAGAAATTAAACATTATTTCGAAACGGGTGAAATCCTCGCTCCACCAACGGTCGAAGAACGCGTTGCTGCTGCTCGTCAACATTTGACCCATTCGCTAGAATGGAAAGGCCCAAAATTGGGTGTCTTAGAAATGCGTCGTCATTACACGAACTATTTCCGTGGCTTCCGAAACATCAAAGCTTGGCGTATGCAATTGGTGACACAGGATGACCCCGCAGCTGTTTTTCAAGTGCTCGATCAGATTGAAAGTATTTATAGTGGCATGGAGCAGCAGGAGGTGATGCAGCGGTAGTTTTTTTTTGTTGAAATCTTGAATCGTAGCGTTTAAAATAGTATAAGGAATTTAAGATTTTCTATTTTAATTGCACATCAAAATTTATAATGTTTAAATTAAAACTCTTAGGCTTTTTAATTTTCTTGTTGTTTTCTAATTGCAAAATAAGCGGTAAATATGCTTATAGAGGAGGATTTTACGAATCCATAGAACTTAGATCGGATAATACATTTGATAGCTTTAATGCAAATGACGTCGGTGAAAGCAAAAGATATGGTATTTATGAAATCAAAAAAGGAAAAATAAAGTTAACTTACTTAGATCCACCTATAAAAAATGATTTTGTTGTTTTAATAGACACACTTGATTTTATAAAAGAGCTTCCCTCCAAATTTCCTAAACTGTATAATACTAGCCAGAATTTTATCGAATTATCCATTATAGATAAGGCAACTAAGCAGCCCGTAAATTATGGTTCAATTAGTTATTATAATTTAGAAGGAATTTATATAGGAGGTGCTACCTATAGTTTTTTTGATAGCCCTTTTCGTTTTAGTACTAAATATCTGAATTTCCCCCTTTCTTTAAAAATAGGAATTGGGAAGGGAAAATGCGGACTAAAGATCTTCGAAAGCAAA
>CAZYAC010000063.1:15176-17379 GCA_964645475.1 uncultured Saprospiraceae bacterium
TTTAAAAATAGGAATTGGGAAGGGAAAATGCGGACTAAAGATCTTCGAAAGCAAAAATTCTATAAAGTAGACTAGGTAGGTTCCTTAATGAAAAGGAGTTGGTTGGACTCATATGAAATATATAAAAATTACATTTTTATTGTTTTATATAACTCATCTTTGTTATAATCAGAAAATCATCCCTTTGTCAGAATTGGGAACTTTATTTGACGAAGAGAAAATAGAACCATCGTTGAATCAGGAAAGTAATGAGGTTCGACTGGCTCATTTGGCTTTGCAAATCAGTCACTTTTCTGGCGGAATTATTCCTAGTAAGATATCCATTCTAAAATATTCAAAAAATAGTTTTGTAAGATTTACGTATGCACAGTTGCTATACTATTTCGGTGACTACCACGCTGCGAAGGAGCGGTTGATACTTTCATTAATGTCAGAAATTCAAATGTTACAAGTAGCGAAACCTTATTCAAGAAATTATGTTTATGCCCCCTGGAGTTTAGTATTGTTGAAGAAAATTGATAGCGAACAGGCCTTTCAATTCTATGAAAAACTTAAAAATGCTTATGAAAATGCTATCGAATTTTATGGAAAAATAGGAAGATTAACAATGGAAGAAACAAATTTCATACAAAATATCAACGCAGCTTACTTTAAATTATCAAGTACTTATCAAATAACCCCATGCGCCTATCTTAGGAAGTAATAATATGATTTTTAGAATTCAGCACAGTAAAGACGTTCGCTTCGCAGGAGTAAGCGATAATTTGGTCAGAGCAATTTATTAACTATAATAAGGAGATAACTATTAATATTTATTTATTTGGTTGCTTTGTCTTCTCTTAGACCATAATTATCAAAAAAGTAAAAGATATTTTCCTCAACCTTTTTAACTTTCTAGTTAATTTTGTCTTTCAGATTTTATTTAATTTTCAAAATCAAATTACTTACCATCATGAAAAATTTTACGATAACATTTATCGCAGTCTTATTCTTTGTCATGTTCAATTTTACGAATGTACAAGGTCAACTTACCATGCCAGCTTCCAGCCCAGAAGCGGAAGTTACTCAACGTGTAGGGATTACTGACATCACGATTCATTATAACCGACCTTATGTAAAAGGAAGGGAAATCTGGGGAGGACTAGTTCCATATGGATTTAACGATTTAGGTTTTGGTACTTCTAAATCCGCTCCTTGGCGAGCAGGAGCTGATTATAACACCACCATTTCTTTTACCCACGATGTAATGATTGACGGCAATAAGGTTGCAGCTGGAAAATATGGACTATTTATGGCGCTAGAAGAGAGTGGGGAAGTAATGATCATTTTATCTACTAATACTAGTTCTTGGGGAAGTTATTATTATGATATAAAAGAAGATGTACTTCGATTTAAAGTTACTTCCAAAGCGACTACTACTCATACAGAAATGTTGACCTATAGTTTTGATACTGTGGATGCGACTAGTGCTACTGCTTCGCTTAAATGGGAGAAAAAAGAAATTCCTTTTAAAATTGATGTAGATGTGACGGATATCGTCATGGATGGAATCAAAAATGACCTAAGAAATCCTACCGGTTTTCAACAATCTACGTGGGATCAAGCTGCTAGTTATGCTTTTAATGCGGATCAATTAGATCAAGCCCTAGAATGGGTCAACGGTTCTATCGAAGGGAACTTTTTTAGTAAAGAAACTTTTTCTAACCTTTCTTTAAAATCTCAAATTCTAAAGAAAAAAGGAATGAATACGGAAGCAGATGCCATTCTTGCAAAAGCTATTCCTATGGGTGGTGCGAGTGAGTTGTATCGCCTTGGCTCTAGTTTTTTAAGAGATGGTAATGCGGATAAAGCCTTAGAAATTATGTTGACAAATGTTAAAAATAACGAAGGCAGTTTTCCTAGTAATTATGGCGTAGCGAAAGCTTATTCAGCTAAAAAAGATTATAAAAATGCGATGATGCATTTAGAAAATGCTTTAAAAGCCGCTCCAGCCGGCTATCAGCCACGGTTTACAAAAGAATTGGAACGACTAAAAAATGGCGAAGACATTAATATGCCAGCGAAGTAAATCATTTCTTTAGAAATAAAAAAAGGATAAAGACTCATTCAGGGTTTTTATCCTTTTTTATTAGACTTTATGCTGAAATTTTTTGTAAAGAAGCCAAATAGATCATTTGGAAGCATACTAATTATTTTAGAATAA
>CAZYAC010000064.1:0-17126 GCA_964645475.1 uncultured Saprospiraceae bacterium
TTTCGGCCTGTTTAGCGATGGTCCCAATTACATCATCGGCTTCAAATCCTTCTTTGGTGATGATCGGAATTTTAAAGGCGTTCAAAATTTGATGAATATAAGGAAAAGCCAAGGTTATATCTTCTGGTTGCGCATCTCGGTTGGCTTTATATTCAGGGAACATTTCGTTACGGAAAGTTGGACCACTCAGGTCAAAAGCAACAGCAATATGGGTCGGACTTTGATTTTTCATTACATCCCACAATAGTCGAGTAAAACCGGAAATTGCGGAAACATTCAGACCTTTAGAGTTGATCAATGGACGTTGAATGAAAGCAAAATGAGCGCGGTAGATTAGCGCGTGGCCGTCTAGTAAAAAGAGTTTTTTCATGGTTGTTAATTGAGGTGGGAAATTAAGCAAAATTTAAATAAAAAAAGCCCGCCCCAGCAAGAAGCTGAAGCGGACTTTATATTTATTATTTTACTAACCCAAACAGGTCAGTTAAATTTTTTATACTTATTACACAGTGTACTTAGAGTGTATAAGTCACACCAACCGTGTAGAAAGACTGTAGGTCTTCAAACTCAAAGTCAGCATCACGTAAACCAAAAGTTAGTCCAACTCCAATTCCTTTCCAAACTTGGAAGGAGAAAGTATTTAACCAAGTGTATTCGAACAAACCAGCCATACGAAGTGGGTTAGTAGCATCAACGAGACCATCTTTGTCGAAATTAACTACCTCATTCTCATCACCAGTGTATGGTATGAAAGTCGTAAAGGTGGAAGACCAAGCAATTTTACGACCAGCAATCATGAAGTCATCTTGGTAATCTGCCCGTACTTTAGCACCTACTGCACCAGCAGAATCACTATCTCCATCAGCAGACCAAGCAATGTGGTAGTTTAATGGGTGAATTACCACTACTAAGTTAGGAATTGGCTTCCAAGTAACTCCTATTCCAATATCGAAAGTACCAGGCTGTAAAAAATTACCGAGCGAAGTATTTAATTCCGCTAAACCAGAAATAGCAATTTTCTCAGATAGTTTATAACCAGCTAGAGAAGAAATGTTGAGGATATCAACCGTTCCAAAATCTTTGAATAGACTAGCATCTCTATCTCTGTCTGCTTGATTAATGTCCACTCTTTGCCAAGCTTTATTGATAATCAACTTGTTGTTCCAAAAATACTTTTCTTGCTCGCGGTTGGCATAACCAGTTACTCCAATAGAGACGGCACGAGAAGAAGCAGTTGGGTTAGGGCTAGCTATCCACTGGTCAGAAGCACCAAAGTTAAGACCAACGATTCCAGTCAAACCAGTCATCCAGCCAGAAAGTATATTGATTCTTTTTTGGAGGGCATCTAGTTCTGCCTGTGTAGCATCGATAGTTGCTTGACTTGCATCAATTGCAGCAGTCATTTCAGCCTTCTTGGCTAGCATCTCATCTAAAGTCATGTCCTGAGCGGAAACGAATCCGAAAGTCAGTAACATAAAGGAAAGTAAAAACAGTTTTTTCATCATTTTTGAATTTTGATTTTAAAAATAAGTTTTAGTGTTAAATATTAAAGTAATTATGTTTTAAATAAAGTAAAAGCAATACTATTTAACCTATCATTTTGTTAGAAATGATAAAGCTAATGTTTAAGATGGTGTAAATGGGACTAACTGATAGAACTTAAATTAGTTCATCATTCATTGTGAATTTCGAGGTTTTCACTGGAAAGTTTTTTTAGGGGAATAAATATTCTTCGATCTTCGTTTTGGAGCGTTAAGGAGTTGTTATCCATATCGATTACTTCTCCGGAAACTCCATCAAGGGTGATTTTATCACCAATGTTCACTTTATCCTTGGTATAGAAAGAAGCGAGAAAGTTGGCCATCATATCCCGGGAAGCGATCCCATATCCGAGCGCGAAAGCAAAAACGCCTCCAGCTAATAATAAGGAAAGGTTAGACATGATAAAATCTGTTTCGATTCCAGCTTGTCCCATCGCGCTTACGAGTGCGGTCAGAAAAATAAACCAGAAAACAAAACCACCAATCATTTTAGCTGATGGAATGCCCAATGATTGGCAAACCGTCGTAATAATATCTTTGATAAAATCCGCAATGAAGACACCGATCAACAGTACGATACCCGCTACCAATAATCTTGGAATAAAGGCAATGATATCCGTAATTAAATTAGAAATGGCGTCCATACTGAGGACATCCGTAGCGGCAACTACGGAAAACAAAAGAATGATATAGTAAAGTATTTTTGCTAGGACGGTGCTGGGAATGATCTTGATATTGGTTTTTTGCACCAAATCAATGGAGTTTAATTTTTCTGCGGCCTCGTCTAGTGGAGTCTTAACCAGTAATTTTCGAAGGATGCCGGCAATAACTTTTGCAAGAATCCATCCTATAATTAGAATAATCAATGCAAGTGCAAGCTTTGGTAACACTTCTATAAAATCGGTCAGCATTTGTTGGAGCATCCCAAAAACGGGAGAGTCGTTAAGTAAATACATAGTGATTGTTTTTGGCACTCGTAATTAGTGCAAGGGGTTTATTTTAATTAGCTCGGCCACCAGGCTCAATGGTATTATCATTATCAAAATTTCCGTCACGCAAATCCTGAAAATCTTCCGACTCTTTATTAGGAAGATCAGATCCACCGAACAAAGCAGAAATCATTCCGATCGCTTTTGAAAAATAGAGCTCCAGTACATTTCCAAAGAAGCCAATATTACGGGCAGTGCCCATGACGTTGCGTTCAGTCTGTGGAGACGGTTGAGGCGTCTGACTTGTTTCTATCTCTTCTAGTTTTTTAAAACTGTTGTTTCTGTTGTTACTATCTGCTGATGCCATGATCAGATTATTAATTTAGGTTATTCGGAAAAATATCCCGGTACACATTCTGTGCTTTATGTTTAGCCCTTTTTATCTTCATTTTTATGGCACTCTCCGATTTATCTAGTGTTGCTGCTATTTCTTTAATGGACATATCATCCTGATATTTCATTAATAAAATAGCTTTATCACCCGTCGGAATGAGTTCAAGAACTTTTTTCAACTTTAAAACCTCCATTTCCAGTAAAGCACTATCTGGAACGTCATCGACAATGTCTGGAGGATTTTCCATCTCATCCGAAAAAAGCGCTTTACTCTTTTTCCGTTTTCTTAAAAAATCAATACAAAAATTATAGGTAATCGAATATACCCAAGTAGAAAACTTAGAGCGCTCACTAAATTTTGACAGGTTTAAAAATATTTTAGTGAAAATCTCCTGGGTGGCATCTTGTGCTAAAGCCTCGTCTTTTAGTAATGAAATACATTTACTAAAGACCTTAGTTGAATATCGCTGATAGAGTAAACCAAAATAGTCAGAGCGCTGCGTTTTCAAATACAATTTGATAACTTCACTGTCTGTCTTTTTTGAAAGTGGACTCTTTGACGACTTACCACGAAATGAAGATGGGGTTTTCACCTATTATTTAAGTTTTCCTGACTGAATTATTATAGTAATCACCGCAAAAGTAATCATCTTAAATTAACAGTACGGTTTTTAGACGGGATAAATATTGAAAAGACACCATTATCAGAGAGATTAACAAAAAAAAAGAGGTACCACCTGTAAGGTGTACCTCCGCCCTAACCAAATAAAACCAAATTATATTCTTTACATCGGGCCGATGTGTTTTTATTTAAGGTGTTAAAGTTGGTGTCAAAAACACAATAACACCGCAAATTTAACCTATTTACAAGGAAATAAACAAGAATTGGACAGAATTTTATTTTAAGTAGTTTGCCATTTTCGATAATAAAAAATGGTAGTTGATATAATATTCAGAATATTAGAGATAACTCAAAACTTTGTGTGGCTAATACAATAACTACCGAATATTTTTCGGATTTGAAAGATTCAAAAAAATGACAGTATTTTAGATTTTTTTTATTTTTTACTGCTTATCCCTGCTTTATCTCTATCTTTCGGCCTTAATTTTTTTATTTTTTAAGTTTTTTATTAAAATAATGCGAACCATGCTATAAAAGTGAGGTGATAAACCAAAACGCAATTATTTCCAAGTGAAGCAAATAGTATTTCATATAAATAGAGATAAATTCAAAGAAAAATTTTTCAAAACTCGAAACTATGTGTAAAACCTTTATTCCATTTTGTTATCTCTTCTTCTGCTGTGTGCTTGCAAACGCACAAAATCAGGAAGCAGACGATGCGATTTTTATCAAGAACATATATAATAAAGTACTTCAAGATGGAAGTGCTTACCAATGGCTCAATCATCTAACGACTCAAATCGGTGGACGACTGTCTGGTTCTCCACAAGCAGCCGAAGCAGTAGATTACACCCGTGCAATGCTAGATACTTTAGGACTTGATTCTGTCTGGTTGCAACCTTGTGAAGTACCGCACTGGATCAGAGGCGAAAAAGAAGAGGTACATATTATAACACCTGCTGCAAAAATTACCTTACCTGCCTTAGCGCTTGGAAACTCAGTAGCTACTCCCAAAGCAGGAATTACAGCAGAAGTAATTGAAGTCCGTTCGTTAGACGAAGTAGAAAAACTAGGAACCGAAAAAATAAAAGGCAAAATTGTTTTTTACAACCGACCTATGGATCCGACCCAAATACGAACATTCAATGCTTATGGTGGTGCAGTGGACCAGCGAGTCAACGGCCCTTCGCAAGCTGCTAAATACGGTGCCGTGGCTACACTGGTACGATCCATGACGACCTTACACGATGACCATCCACATACTGGAGTAATGGTTAATAAAGAAGGAGTAACGAAAATTCCCGCCGTTGCGATTAGTACCAATGCCTCAGAAATGCTCAGCAAAATGCTAGTAGAAAAAAAGGTAACGGTCTTTATAAAAACCAATTGTCAAACCCTTCCACCCGTTCAATCTTATAATGTGATTGGTGAAATTAAAGGAAGTACGCACCCCGATGAAATTATTCTGGTAGGTGGACATCTTGATTCGTGGGATGTAGGTCAGGGCGCACATGATGATGGAGCAGGTTGTGTACATGCCATGGAAGTAATCCGTACGCTCAAAGAGTTAAACTATCAACCCAAACGTACCTTGCGTTGTGTGCTTTTTATGAATGAAGAAAATGGCCTAGCAGGAGGAATAGCATATGCGGAAGCTGCCAATAAAAAAGGAGAAAAACATCTGGCTGCTGTCGAATCGGATGCAGGTGGTTTTACACCACGTGGTTTTAGCTGTGATGCAGAAAATGAAGTCTTTGCAGAGCTCTATTTAAAACTCCAACAATGGTTACCTTTGCTCGAACCTTACGGACTTATGCTGTCCAAAGGTGGATCTGGAGCGGATATTTCTCCATTGAAAAGCCAGCGGGGATTATTGGTCGGCTTCCGACCAGATTCTCAACGATATTTTGATTATCATCATACGGCTACAGATACTTTTGAGGCGGTCAACCAACGAGAGCTTGAACTGGGCGCTGCAGCGATTACAGCACTTATTTATTTAATTGACAAACATGGACTATGAATGAAGTAACGGTACACGACAAAACTTTTGAATTATATATTTCTGCTGAACAGATTCAGGCTAGGGTAAATGAAATAGGGAAAAGTATTTCGGAAGAATTCAAAGGACGGAATCCACTTTTTGTGAGTATTCTAAACGGATCCTTCGTTTTTACAGCAGATATTATGCGAGCCTGTGACCTTGAATGTGAGGTTTCATTCGTAAAATTATCTTCTTATCAAGGAACGAAGACAACGGGAAAAATTCAGACGCTTATCGGACTTGATAATAATATTGCTGGACGCGAAGTGATTATTCTAGAAGATATCGTTGATACCGGAAATACGTTGACACATTTTCTGGAAATCTTGGATACTTATGATCCAAAGTCCGTCACACTCGTATCCTTACTAACCAAACCCGAAGTGCTAAAAGATAAGGTCAAGGTCGATCAAGTAGGCTTTGAAATACCCAATAAATTTGTCGTTGGATATGGTCTGGATTACGATGGTCTGGCGCGAAACTTGAAAGACATTTATCAGTTAAAGAACATTTAAACAATTACTTCGACATTTGGACTGTTTCTTTTGAAACTGTACATCGTTAAAAAGCCTCGTCGATGCTTTGGCATCACCTATGTTTTTTGCCTTGTTCAGTTCCAAAATAATCAACTCCAATTTGTCGAACTTATTATTTGAACGTTCTTAAAGGGCGGATAAGAGAATTTTGGGTCATTTTAGGAAAAAAACTACTAGTGGAACTTTCCTTTATACGTAAAATGTTATACTTTTGTCCCGCTTCCAAAAGCATTGACCCATGGTGTAATGGTAACACACCTGGTTTTGGTCCAGGCATTCAAGGTTCGAGCCCTTGTGGGTCAACAAAAAGGCGCTTCTTATGAAGCGCTTTTTTTGTTTCTTCTTCTTACCTTGCAGGAAATTCGCTGTAAGTACTTATGTCCAGAAAACAGGTTGCCTATCTAATCTTTGCTGCTCACCTTTTATTCGTTCTGCTTTATCACGGGATTGGTTATCTGGGGCATTTTGGGTACGACGACCTCACGTATGCCAAGCTAGCCCACGGACTCAATCAGGGCATTACCGATTATTCGGATCATTTTAGTTTTCGCTTTCCGCTGCTTTGGTTAACGGCATTGTCTTACCAGCTTTTTGGCGTCAATGATTTGGCTTCAGCGATTCCTTCTTTTCTAATCACGGGAGCTATACTGGGTTTCGTTTTTAGAATTCTTTTCTCTTATGGAAATCGCATACTCACCATTGGATTATCATTGGCTTGTTTTTCTCAGTGGATGGTTTTTTATTCAGATAAAATAATGCCTGATATTTATATAGCGCTTTCCGTTCTGGCAAGCCTGTATTTTATTTATAAAGAAAAATTTATTTCATCAGAAAACAGATCAGTCGTCAACGGATTTTTATTGTCTTGTGCTTTTCTGTTTGGATTTGCCACCAAAGGAACCATCGTATTATTTGTACCGATCTTAGTAATTCTTTTTTTAGTAGATCTTTTAAAAAGGAGACAGCTTAAATTTTGGTTATCCGCTGCAATGAGTATGGTGGTTTTATTGGCCGTTTACCTGGGATATATCTGGCAGTTGACGGGCGATGCATTGACGAGATTTTCGGTGATTGCGGATAATAGTTATCTGAATTTTTGTAGTTACGACCAGCAATCTACTGCGGTACTATTAAAAAGAATTGGTTATCAATTTTTTGAATTAATTTTCATCAATAACATGCTTACGGGTTATGTGTTTTTGTTGGGGTTTTTATTTAGAAAAAATATGCTCCAAAATTTCAAAATGGAAACGGCATTTGGCTTTTTCTATACAGTAGCGATGCTCTTATTGTTATCTGCCAATTTTATGACAATTTCCTTTTCTTCCTACGTTCCGATGTGTCTAGATATTCGACATTATTTATTTATTCCTCCAGTGGTAGCCATTCCCGCCGCGATCATTATTGATAAATTTATTGATAATAAAAATGGTGGCTTTGGTATTTTAGGAATAGCACTCGTATTGGCGATCCTTAGTTATGGAAAGCCGGAATTGATTTTCTGGACACAGTATTTTCCGTTATTTGGATTATTGTTCCTTTGGTTTTTTATAAAAAAAGAAAAGAATGATAAAATTTTTATTGGACTCTTAACAGGGACGTTGTTACTACCATCAATCCGGGCGATCAATTATGCGCGCAGCATTGATTTTCGGACCCAAAGCGAAATATTAAAAGAAGAAATTTTTGATCGATACGATGCTGCTTATATTATGACCAATCCCGTGCAGGCGCATTTAGGAAATTATTATAATGCTTTTGGTGAATACGGAAATTATACTTTCGTGCCTTACGATCAGGTCAATCCTGATACCTTGGATGATAGAAGCAAAGTGCTATTTTTAAATTGGTATCCTCGTTTTCTTAGCAAGATAAATTATGAGAGTTTACCTTATTATGTGCGGAATGTTGATTCCCAGAATAGGTTGTTGTACGACTACAAAAAATTAAATATTTATATCTACGAACTTAATAAAGTTACCATCCCAACTGCTTCTGAAAATTTATTACTAAAGAGTCAACATGATTTTGAATCAACTACTCCTGACTATTGGAGCGAAGACCTTGAACAACGCATAAAAACGATTCGCCATAATGGAAATTATGCGCATCAACCAGCAGAATTTTCTGCTACGTTTATCACTGAGCTACAAAGTTTTACCAATGAAAATACCAACCAGCTAAGTATCCAAGCCAAAGCTTTTACTTATTGGACAGAAGAAACACAAGCCCAAGTAGTAATTTCCATCGAAGACAAAAACGGAAAGAATTATTTCTGGAAAGGAAAAAATATTCAATCTTCCATTCAGGCTTATTCCAATTGGTGGCCCATTGATTTTAAGGTGGAAGTGTCTCTAGAAAATATTCCTTCGGATGCGCAGCTAAAAGTCTTCATCTGGAACAAAGAAAAATCGGAAGCCTATCTAGATGATTTCTCTCTAGAAGTCCGCAGTTTTGATTAATCCAATGAGCAGATCGACCGTTGCTAAACAAGAGTGTCCCTATCTGCTCATTTTTACGTCGTAAATTTGAACTTTATTATTAATCACCTATAACTAATTAATCACCGGTATGAAAAAAATAATAATTACTCCTTTACTTATCCTTACGATGATGCTTACCTCGTGTAGCACCCTCAATAATCTCGGAATCGCTCCTACGGCCCTCGAATCTATTCAAGCGGTTAAAGCCTTAATGGATGGAAGTTCATTCAGAGCGATCAAGGCACTGCAAAGCATGAATGCTGCTGGTGGAGTGGAAGGATTACTACCAAAAGAGATAGCGCCAGTTCTTAAGACGCTAAAAACATTGGGCGTTGGCAAAGAAGTGGATGGTATTACTCAAAAGATTAATAGTGTTTCAAAATTAGTTGCAGGCGAAAGCGCCGGTATTATGAAAGACGCGATTGGTTCGATCAAAATTACCGACGCAGTTGGCGTAGTACTTGGCGCAGAAGATGCTGCCACGATGCTTTTGAAAAATGCGATGTATGGTAGTGTCAAAAAAAGATATAGCGAACGATTAGATACAGAACTAGCAAAAACGGATGTGCCACAATACTGGCCAATGGCTACAGGCGCGTATAATCTTTTTGCAAAAAATAAAGTAGATAATAACCTATCAGGATTTCTTGCTGAACGGGCGGTTGATGCGCTGTTCTTGACAATGGGAAAACAAGAAAAACAACTTCGTAAGGATCCTAAAAAATTACAGAATGCAGTTGTTAATAAAGTCTTTGATTATTACCAAAAGAAGAAAGGTAGATAACTAAATTTTTGTGATCAAAACATGAGACATCCCGAATTTTAAGACAAGCAAAGAGCAGGTTAGTACTATTTGCACTTATAAAAGTGGTAAGCAATAAGCCCTCTCCATTCGCGTATTATACGCATTTGGAGAGGGCTTATTGCTTACAGCTTACGGCTAATAGCTCTATTACATCGACAAACTATAGATTTTATGGGATGTTTATTGCTCCTTTAGGAGGTCTTGTTGCTTACGCAACTTCGCTAGGATTTTATTGCCTCGACTTTTAAAGCCCGCTGATCCATGGGGTAAATGATCTTCTAGCACCATGATTAGTTCGTTTCCTAATTCAGGTTCTTGTTGACAGATTTTATATAAAACACCCATCGAAAAAGCGCGTACTGCTACCGCTTCCTGTGGATCATCTAGATATCCGAAACAAAGCTCTGCCGCAATCCCCATTAGTTCTTCTGGTAAATCAATGTATTTATCAAAGAGCCGAATAGTATTTCGCTTGACCGCATCGTGGATGTCAGGCGTGCGCAGATTTTCTAGCAAATTTCTCAAATGCTTTTTTATTAACTTCGGATGAAGATCAGCCGCGTGACCTACCGCCATGGCAGCTCGTTGAGAAACCCGATATTCGTTAGTTAAAAAATGGCCCATCAAAACATCAAAGCGCTTTTGATCATTGCCAATATAATTGACAATTTTCATCGTATTCGCCTTTGAATGCTCTACCAACAATGTAGCACGGATATCCATATATTTTTGTTTCGAGCAGCTCTTAAATTTTCTTTAATTCCGAATTTACTTAGTCAAACACTTCCTTCGGTCGCTTTTTTTCTGCATAAATTCGGAAGGAAAATTTAACGCAACTCTCAACGAAGTATCATAAGAATAAATTGAAATAAATATTCTGTTTTTACCGAAAAGGATTATGATTTCTAGCGTAAATCCAAGCTATTTAATATTTACACGTTAAAGAGCCCACGGTCGCTCTGCGCCTCTTGAACCAAGTACGGGACTTTTTTCTGCGAGGAAGAAATCATTCAAAGTGATTACAACAACCGCTCAATTCATAACGCGCTAGAAGAGACATTATTAATTTTTCATTAACCCATTTTTCATTAAAATCTAACGCTAAGGTAGCTCCTCATTAAAGAAAATTTTATAACAAAACATCCCTTTGTCTTCGTCATAATATCTTTCGATAAACTGTCTACTGGATTCAGGATTGAAAACATCCAATTTGATCTGAATGCCCGTGTCTAGTTTGATCGTACTTTTAAAAGCACGGGAAGCAGACTTAGTGGCGGATTTGGAAATATTAAAACCATTGGTCTTTTCCGGAATATAAGTTTCGTGATACGCTTGAAATTCTCTAGCTGCTTCAGGTTCAGGAATTACTGTTTTGGTAAAGTCTTCTAAATCAAATATTTCGTTACTGGTGAAATAGTCTACGGAGTTGGACAAAAATTTAATTTGCTCTCCTCGATCGGCACCTGCTGCAACGACTTCTTCAGAAAATCCATTACATAATTGTAGGTAATTACGCGTATGGAAATTTTCATTTTTTACATAATCCAATCCCAAAAAATTATGATACCAGTAAGCTGCGTCATATTGATTATTATCTACGTGCAGCACTCGATATCCACTGTCCATGGACGTATTTAAAATCAGACAACCTTTATCAAGTTTATTGATATTAATCCCTTTTTGTTTTTTTATGGCAAGCATATCGCCATCTGGTCGCACTTGGAAAAATTGATTTTTTTCTTCGGTCTTAAAAATACCGAGTGCGGATACCGTTTCATCGAGGACGACAATACCATCAATAAAAACGACGTAGACTTCTCCTGTTTTGATGCTGGGATGTGTAGACTGGCGGTAAAGGTGCTCTAAAATATTAACCGATTCAGTGAGTAAAGATTCTCGATCGGTGAAGATCGTCTTCGCGAAATTATTCATCTCGTTAAGATTTACATCTTCGGTGTGTACAAAGCGGTGTAAATTATCTATCTGCCGCTTGAGTGGTTTAAGAAAAAAATTGTGAAGCAACTCTCGGGTAGCTTCGTCTAGATCGTAAAGGGCAGGGGAAATAAAATTTCGAGTAGCCCGATGTTTATTACCGACTCTGTGGATGGCAATTTCTCCCAGTTCGGCGTTGGCAAAATTAATCATAGTAAAGATGGTTGGTGTAAACCCTTAAAGAAGTTGGAGAATAGACTTTATGCTGGAATATTTTGTAAAGAATCCAAATAGATATTTTTGGTCATATTAAGGGTCTTTTTCGAGTGCATAGCCTAGCTATGGACGAGAAAAAAGCCGAAAAGATGGACAAAAAGATCATTTGGGAGCATACAAATTATTTTAGAATAAAGTCTAATAACTTCCCAATAGAGTTAATGATAAAGAAAGGCAAGATACGCAAATGTGTTGATTTTCTGAGAATCCAAGTGATAAAATAATCAGTGTTTTTTGTACCTTCCCTCCGTGAAAAAGATTATTCATATAATTGACCAAATTAATGAAATGGTTGGCAGGATGGTGTCATGGCTGACGTTGCTGTTGGTACTTGTAGTATGCTTGGAGGTCGGGCGGCGGTCGTTGTTCAATACCACTAGTGTCTGGAGTATGGAACTGCAGTGGCATCTTTTTGCACTGATTTTTCTGTTAGGTGCAGGATATGCGCTCAAGCATGATCGTCATGTTCGAGTAGATTTGTTTTACACTAAATTTAGCAAACGCGATCAAGCTTGGGTTAATTTTTTTGGTAGCATTTTACTCTTAATACCCTGGCTGTTGATTACGATCTATTTTAGTTTCTATTACGCGTTGGACGCTTGGTATATTGGAGAAGGATCACCGGATCCTGGTGGATTGCCGGCGCGCTACTTGATCAAGTTTGCCGTTCCGATCGGTTTGTCTTTATTATTATTGCAAGCTATTTCACTTACACTATCTTCGTTGCTCACATTAAAAGAGACGGCAGTGGAAACTTCGTTAAAATCTGATTAAGCTAATAGAATTTATTCTAATAAAACAACTATCTTTCTTTTGGAAATAATTGCACTCATTCTCTTCCTCAGTATTTTTCTGCTAATCCTTTATGGTTATCCGGTGGCTTTCACGTTGGGAGGTATCTCTATATTATATGCAGTTTGTTTCTTAGAACCTTCTAGTTTTTCTGCCTTACCACTTCGGATTATGGGGATAATGAATAATTATGTGTTGTTGGCCGTACCGCTTTTTGTCTTTATGGGGATTATGTTGGAAAAATCTGGATTAGCCGAAAGTTTACTAGAAACGATGGCGATGTTATTCGGTACGCTAAAAGGAGGTTTAGCTATTTCGGTGGTAATTGTTGGAACCCTCTTGGCGGCCTCTACGGGAATCGTTGGAGCTACCGTGGTAACCATGGGGCTGATCAGCCTTCCTACCATGCTACGGCGGGGATATCGTCCGGAGCTCGCTACAGGAACCATTGCTTCCTCAGGCACCCTAGGTCAGATTATTCCGCCTTCTATTGTTTTGGTTTTATTAGGAAGTGTTTTAAATGTATCGGTAGGCGATCTCTTTAAAGCGGCCTTGGTTCCAGGATTATTGCTGGTGGTTAGTTATATCGCTTATATATTTATTCGTGCTAATCTTCGTCCCGAAGAAGCGCCCGGAATCCCAGCAGAAGAAATAGCGGCTTTTAAAGGAAAGGGATTTGGGATGCGTGTCTTTAAAGCCTTTGTGTTGCCATTGTTATTAATTGTAGCCGTATTGGGTTCCATCCTAAAAGGATATGCATCCCCTACAGAAGCGGCAGGAGTGGGAGCAATGGGAGCCATTATACTGACGATCTTTCAAGGACGCTTTACGCTCGAAGTATTAAAATCTGTGATGCGCGAAACGACGCATCTAACCTGTATGGTTTTTATAATTCTTTTAGGTGCTACGGTTTTCTCTTTTGTTTTTAGAGAAGTAGGAGGTGACCGTTATTTAATAGAAATGATAGAAAGCTCCAATCTATCGGCTACTGCCTTTTTGTTGTTGGTCATGGCAATCATATTTGTTGCCGGATTTTTCATTGACTTTATAGAAATCATTTTTATCATTGTTCCGGTAGTGGTACCTGTATTCTTAACTTACGAAGTAGACTTGATTTGGGTGGGAATTTTAATTGCGCTTAATCTTCAAACTTCTTTTTTGTCTCCCCCTTTTGGATTCGCTCTATTTTACCTCAAAGGGGTCGCACCTCCAGAAGTAACCACGAGCCAAATCTATCGAGGGATCATTCCGTTCGTTTTAATCCAATTAGTTTTCTTGGTCTTGGTAATGTTTTTTCCTCAGATCGTCTTTTTACTATTCTAAAACCCTAAATAACGACTCCAATTTTATAATCAACTTTACCTTTAAAACCATGATTTTAAAGGGGAATTTATGTGTAAATACATCCATTTAAGCGTCGATTTATGTGTGAATTTTCCATTTTTGAGTGTAAAAATGAAGAAAGACATCATTTTTTAAAAAAATAAAACATTTTGTTTTTATTTAAAACATTGATTATCAGGTATTTAAGAAAATTGTGGAAAAAACATTTGAATTACCTTCAGTAAATTCCCTATTCAATCCGTGTAAATAGCGTATTTTTGCGCTATTATTAATTTAAAATTGACCTATTATGGCTAAAGAAAAATTAAGTTTTTACGATGTAAAAACAAAAGCAAAATTCGAAACTGCAGAGTTTGAAGTAAGAGAAAAGAATGGTAGATTTTACGCAGTTGCTAAGTCTCAAGCAGAAGGTGCAACGCACGAATGTTGGAGAGTTCTATCTAAAGTAGATGCTGCCAAATTCGGATAGTAAGATAACCGGTATTAAGTACCGTGAAAGGTCATCCATTTGGGTGACCTTTTTTTATGTCGGAAACTTTTTTTCGTAGTAATTTGTAACCTCTATAGTATTATTTTATTAGGTGAATTTTTATAAAATAATTTCGCCATAAAAATTAAAAATCTGATCATGTTAGTCAGAATATTATCAAATCCTTTCAAATTGGTTTTTTGCCCATTGCTGCTAATTCGTTTAGCGCAGAGGTAAAACCGGGTCGCCAACACAGGTCTGCTGTTGGTGTAACTTCTGCATTTTATTATAATTTATTTCAAAGTTGCTGTTCGCTCATTCGATAATAGAATGCAGTGTCAGTTCATGTAATCGCATAACCCGGCGGTGATTCATTTTATTATTATTTTTAAATATAGAATGATGAAAGTCAGAAAATTGCAATTCATAAGAAATATAGGAATCGCTGCGCATATTGATGCGGGCAAAACCACCCTAACGGAAAGGATATTATTTTTCACAGGCAAATCCCATCGAATTGGTGAAACGCATCTTGGCAATAGTCAGATGGATACCATGAAACAGGAAATCGAAAAAGGTATTACCATTAGTTCAGCGGCTACACAGACTAGCTGGAAATATCTTGGTCAGCCCATTACGATGAACATCATTGATACGCCCGGACACGTAGACTTCACCATTGAAGTAGAGCGCTCTTTACGAGTACTTGACGGTGTTGTCGCTTTATTTGATGCGGTAGATGCCGTTGAATCTCAAACGGAAACAGTTTGGCAACAGGCGCAGCGTTACGAAGTACCTGCCATTGGATTTGTTAATAAAATGGACAAACCCGGAGCAGACTTTATCAACGTGGTTAATCAGATACGAGATCGTCTGGGAGCCAATGCGGTAGGTTTGCAAATTCCTATTTTAGTAGATAACGAATTTGTTGGCATCATAGATTTGGTGAAAAACGAAGCATTGTATTGGTCCACAGAAGGTGTTATAGCATTACAGGAAATTCCGACGACGATGGTAGCTGAAGTAGCTGAAGCCCGTGATTTAATGGTTGAAACCCTTGCGAGTCTCGATGATGAATTACTGGCCGTTTATTTAGATGATCCTGAACAGATTACGGTTATTCAGCTAACTGAAGTAATTCGTCGCTTGGTTTTAGATCGTAAGCTAGTTCCTGTTTTAATGGGGGCTGCCTATAAGAATAAAGGAATTCAGCCCTTACTTGATGCAGTAGCTGCTTATTTACCTTCGCCAGTTGACCGGAAGGAAATAACAGGAACGCATCCAGATACAAGTGAGGTCGAAACTAGAACGGCTGATCCACAAGGACCAGTTTCAGCGTTGGTATTCAAGATTGCTCTGGATGAGCAAAACCGAAAACTCTGCTTTTTTAGAGTTTATTCGGGTTCCTTGAAAATTGGAGATACGATACTTAACGCCCGTACTGGAAAGAAGGAACGAGTGGGTAGATTGTATCAGATGCATGCCAACAAACGAACGGAGATTACGGAAGTAATAGCTGGAGAAATCGCTGCGACGGTGGGCTTAAAAACCTTCCGAACAGGCGATACACTCTCCGATGTTACGCACCCGGTAGTGCTGGAAAATTTATTTATTCCGAAGCCCGTCATTAGTATGGCCATCGAACCGAAACGGAACGATCAGTTGACTAAGTTGGGCGACTTACTCGGACGTTTGCGGATGGAAGATCCTAGTTTTAGGGTCAAAGTAGATCATGAAACAGGACAAACCATCTTGATGGGAATGGGTGAATTACATCTGGAAATTATGCGCTCCCGCATCGAAGATGATTTTGGGATTGAAATAAACACTGGACCTCCTCAAGTTGCTTATCAGGAAGCGTTTACTGAAACGGTAAAGCACCGTGAACGCCTGAAAAAACAAAGTGGTGGGCCTGGTTTATTTGCGGAAATCGAAGTAATTATCGGACCAGCGGACCCCGAATTTTTGGAAAATATTCCAGAGGAAGATACAACCGAAAAGCTTCAATTTGTCAATCAGATTGTCGGCGGAAGTATTCCAAAAGAATTTATTCCTTCGGTAGAATCGGGTTTCCGTAAGATGATGCAACAGGGGCCGATTGCTGGCTATCCGTTGTCTAACTTAAAAGTAGTTTTAGTGGATGGGAATACCCACGTGAACGATTCGAAGCCTTTGGCTTTTGAAATCTGTGCAATGGAGGCCTTAAAAGCTGCTACTAGTAAACTGAAACCGGAACTTTTAGAACCCGTCATGCGGGTAGAGGTGAGTACGCCGGAAGAATATGTGGGAGCGGTGATTGGTGGCTTAAATCGTCGTCGGGCCGTTATCCAGTTACAGGAAAAAATGGCGAATCGCGTGCAGGTAGTTGCGACAGTACCTTTAGCAGAGATGTTTGGGTACGTTAATCAACTGCGATCGGTTAGTGCTGGAATGGCAAATTTTTCTATGAAAATGGAAGGCTATGCATCGGTACCAGCGTCGGTCAAAGCGGCCGTGATTAGTCAGAATTGATAACATGTGTCATCCCGAATTTTGGAGAATCCAAAATTTGGGATTTTTTTTTGTAAAAGGTATATAGCTTGTATCTGATAGAGACAAAGGTAATAATTATTCAAAATAAGAGAATTAACTAATAAGCGGTTTTGTTCCTAATATTTGGAATAATAATTGCCATTTAGTCTAAATACAAAACAGACATTGTAAAAATTTCACATGTATTAGGCGATTAACTTATATAATTTTTTTCTTTTTGAATCGAATCGCCGGCAAAATTGTTTTTGCGAAAATATTTCTCAAACAGAAAAGTTCACCTCAATTAAAACCACAGGCTGATTAGTTGTATTGAATAACTTTTTATTTCTAATTGCTTTAAAGAATGAAAACTTGCTAAGTAAGAAAATGAAAATACATAGAGCATACAGCTCATTTATACCATTATTTATTTTTTCAATATTGGTATTCTA
>CAZYAC010000065.1:0-17091 GCA_964645475.1 uncultured Saprospiraceae bacterium
GACCATCCTTGACCTTAGAAATGGACAAAGTAAACGTAAAATTATACTTTATCTTTTTGAATAGAATTATTATTTTTTACTTCATAAAATCACTGAGTACCTCCAGATTTATTTTTTTATCAAAAATTGCCTTAATAGGAATTTTAAAACCTTTCACCGCATAGCTCTTAATTTCACCACTATTAGATTTCTTAACTAATTGATATTTATTTTTCACCAAATGATACTGCTCCACGACTTTAGTTTCTGGTGAGATTATCCAGTATTCCTCGACACCATGACTTTGATAATCTTCGTATTTAATCCCACGATCTCGATGCTCTGTTTTTTTTGAAGTAAATTCTACCACTAAATCAGGAGCAGGAAACAAATATTGAGTACGTTTGAATGATTTAGCTTTTGCCTTTTTAAAATAACAAACGTCGGGTTCATAGTCATTTCTAGTTAAAGAAATCATCACTTTTTCTATCCCTACAAATCCAATATCATTTTTAGTAACAAAAATATTTAGCAACTGGTAAAGCAGCCCACTGTATTCATTATGATGCTTTTTAACAGGTGACTGAATAATAATTTCACCGTTGATAAACTCAGATTTATTTTCTTCTGTTGTAATTAAATTATAAAATTCCTTGCGTCGTTTTTGCTCTTCTTGCAGTCTTAAATTTAACTCCTGAATAAGGATCGGAGCCTCAGGACGGTTTAAAATATCATTAATCAAATTGTTATCTATTTGTTTTGTCATCTCTGGTAGCTTTCAATAAAATTAGCGATTTGTATCCGAGTTGAAGTTACAAAATTTAAACAACCATTCCAAATCCCCTAAATAGACAACACCTTCACCTCTACCCGTTGATTCTTTTTTCGACCATCCTTGGTCTTATTGGTAAACTTAGGCTTTCGCTTTCCATAACCTTTATACAATACTCGACGAGGATCTATTCCTTTCGCAATAATATAATCTGCAACTGCCTTCGCTCTTTCTGTGGACAAACGATCACAAAAATCATGCGGAGGGATGTTATTCGTATGCCCACCAATCTCGATAGCGACAGAACCATTTTCCGTTAAGAATTCAAATAGCTCGTCCATGGTTGGGAGAGAACTAGGTTCAATACTAGAGCTATCGGCTTTAAAATACAATTTATCCAATCGCATAGTTTGGCCTTTCCGTAAGGTCGCAGCGGTGAGTTCCGGGATTTGCTTATTTTTTATATCAAATTTTAAATCAGCCGTACAACCATTTTCGTCTCTTACTGCTACGTCGTAACTACCCGCAGCCAGCTTCTCTGCTGTTGGTCCTTTAGCACTCGTACTCCAAGTAAAATTATAATTACCGGAACCTCCAACTCCTGTAGCCGTCACTTTTCCATCCTTGGAAACCTCTGAAGAGGCAGGTGTTTTCTTTAGCTCAATGCCTAAGGGTTCTGGTTGTGTCAAACTCATCTGTGTCGTTTTCTTCAATCCACTCGCATCTTCTACCTCCAAGGTATAATCACCTGCTGCTAGTTTGTTGACCGAGGCTCCAGTTTGTCCATTACTCCAGGTATATTTAAAAGGAGATTTACCACCCGTAACCGTGGCCATCGCTGCACCGGAATTATTTCCATGACAATCAATTTCCTTTTCCACTTTTACGGATACTGCTAACGGTAAAATATCTTCGGTGATATCTATGCTCGCCGTCGCAGTACAACCATTGCTATCTTTTATTTCAACGGTATGATTACCTAACCCTAATTTTTCTGCCGTATCTGATTTTTCACCAGAATCCCAAGCATAAGTATAAGGTCCTTTACCACCTGTAATCGAGGCTTTTGCTTTTCCATCTTTATTATTGGCAGAAGCAGCTTGTACCACTGCTACGGCTAGTTTAAGTTCCTTGGGTCCTTCTATTTCCACGGTGGCTGTTGCGGCTGTTCCTTCTGCATCCGTAACCACCACTTCGTATTTTCCAGCTGCTAGATTTTCTGCTTTTTCAGTTGAGGCATCCGTTCCTTTCCATGCATAGCTATAAGGTGGTTTTCCGCCATTTACGGCAACTAATAAAGCGCCTGTTTTTTCACCAAAACAATTAATACCCTTCGTTGCTTCAGCCGTCACATTCATCGGTAAAATATCTTCGGTGATATCTATGCTTGCGGTTCCGGTACAACCATTGCTATCTTTGATATCTACGGTATGGCTTCCCAATCCTAATTTTTCGGCAGCATCTGATTTTTCTCCCGTATCCCAAGAAAAGGTATAAGGTCCTTTTCCACCTTTCACTTTGGCTTTTGCCTTTCCGTCTTTTTGATCAACTGAAGCATTTTGTGCTACGGTAATTTCAACCTCAATGGCATTTGGACTTTCCAATTCTGCGGTTGCCGTAGCAGCGGTTCCCTCTGCATCTGTAACCACCACTTCGTATTTTCCAGCTGCTAGATTTTCTGCTTTTTCAGTTGAGGCATCCGTTCCTTTCCATGCATAGCTATAAGGTGGTTTTCCGCCATTTACGGCAACTAATAAAGCACCTGATTTTTCACCAAAACAATTAATACCTTTCGTTGCTTCAGCAGTCACATTCATCGGTAGAATATCTTCTGTAATTTCAAAATCAAATTCAACATTACATCCGTTTTCATCCGTAACTACCACGTTTTGGGCTCCAGCGCCTAATCCTTTGGCGGAGTCTTTAGTTTCTCCATTACTCCATTTGTAGGTATATTTTCCGGTTCCACCTTTGACTTTCACTTTCGCTTTACCATCCTTTTTTCCTAAGTTGGCAGAAGCAGTTACATTAACCGCTCCAGTCAAAGCCTTGGGACTTTTAATTTCGGCAGACGCTTCACTGGCCTTTCCACTGGCATCCGTAACTTTAACGGTGTATTGCCCAGCAGGAAGTTCCTTAGGATTATCACCCGTCACGCTAGAATTATTCCAAGCAAAATTATAGGGCGGTTTTCCTCCGTTCACGTTTACCTTTAAAATACCATCTTCCGTATTAGCACATTTTAATCCTGTTAATACTTCTATGTTTGCGTTAAGTGACAAAATATTTTCATCAATGGTAAAACCAGCAGTTGTATTACATCCTTTTGAGTCGGTCACGACCACCTCATGATTTCCTGCGCCTAATTTAGAAGCCTCCGCCGTCTTTTCGTTGGTATCCCATTCATACGAATAAGGAGGTGTTCCACCTTTTACATTTACTTTTGCTTTACCATCCTCATTGCCTGTACTAGCAGGTGCCGATACCTCTACTGTCAGCATTAATACCGGAGGAGCAGAAATAGTATGTTTGACTACGGTGGATTTTCCACTAGCATCGCTGACGGTTAGTTCATAATTACCCGCAGGTAAATTTTTAGGAGCTTCCCCTTGAGCTTTTTCATTGTTCCATACAAAATCAAAAGGCGGCTTTCCGCCCTCTATAGAAACAGATAAAACGGCCTCCGTAGAATTAGCACAATTCAATGCAGTCACCTCTTGAATGTTGACCCTAAGATTGGCAATATTTTGTTCAATTTCTATCGTAGCTGTGTTGGAACAACCCGCATCATCTGTCACCGTAACGGTATGGGTACCTCCCGTCAAATTTTCAGCTGTAGCCTTTGACTCTTGATTGTCCCACTTAAATTTATATTCTGGAACGCCACCAGTCACTGTAACGGTAGCGGCTGCATCTCCAACTCCAATTCCACTTTCGGGACGATCTTGTTTGACACTCAATTTTACGGCTGGATCATTCATGGTAACGGAAGCAGATTTCTTTTTTCCTTGGCTATCTGTGACCGTAACCGTGTATTCTCCTGGAGCCAAACTTCCAGGTTTTTCGCCTTTCATCTTTGGATCATTCCAACTATAAGAATATGGTGGTTTACCACCTTCGACCACCACAGCCAAAGAACCATCAAATTCAAAGGCCCCACAACTGATGGGGTTTTCGACTAAGGCACTAACTGTAATGGCATCTTCTTTTTCAATGATAAAAAGTCCTTTGTCTCTCGTTCCTACCCACAAAGCATCATCTTGATCAACTTTAATCTGTGCGGCAAATTCACTCGTATAGTATTCAGGGGCAGCGAAAGGATCAATCGATCCTGTTTCTGGATCAGTCCTTGTCACAATTTCCGAGGCTAACCAAAGCCTATTTTTATTATCGAGCTCAGCGTCGATTAGTAGACCTTTGAACTGTCTAGGATTGAGTTCTATTTCTTTCCATTTATTTTTTGAAGTTACTTCCCAGATCCACTCTTCTGAAATAATATAGGTTTTACTTCCATTAAAGGCCACTCCGACGAATTCTAGATATTTTTCGTCTATATTCCAACGGCCATTACGTCCCCAAACTACCCCTTCAGGGGTTCCAATCCACATGCGACCAGAAGGTTCTATTTCGATAAAATTAATAAAGTTAACCTCCAGGTCAGAATTATCTCTGGTAAAATGCTTGATCAACTGCAACGGAGTTAGGCTAAACTGGTAGAGTCCAGTTTCGGTAGTACCCACCCATAAATGTTGTTTGTTTTGGTCAAGATGTGCCGTATTAACATCAGAAAGGTTGGGAATGAATTGTTTAAGAGCTGTTTTTGAAACTCGGAGATCTGCATTTCCACTTCGATATTGTAATAATGCCCACTCATCGGCACGTAAAGGTTCTTTAACTGCGTTGTTAATAGAAAGGACTTTGAAAAGACCTTCAGAATTTCCAACCCATTTTTGATTGTCTTGGTCTACAAAAACATTCCAGATTGGTTTAGATTTATCAACGGCATCACCCCGCTCTACTCGCATTTTATCCTGGGCAGAAAGGGAAAAAGTTAACAAAAAGGAGGTTAGGATAGTTAATATTTTATTCATCATCGGATAGGTATAAAAAAACCACAAAATTAAGCAAATTGGGCCTATTAGAATTTTAATAATATTACAAGTTCTATAACGAATCTTAAGATTGATTTGTTATAATCAAATTCTGAACTTAGTTCTACACACCATTTTTCCCTTCAATAGCATCATTTTGATATGAATTTGAATTATTTTTTCTTATTAGTACTGGCCATCACCACTCTTTCCTGTAATTTTAATAGTTCTGAGTCAAAAAAATGCCGATATGGTAATGCAGAACCCATTTTTGCCCTAGAATATGAAAAAGTAATAGACCATGATTTCAATAAAAAAGGACAATTAACTTTTGAGCGGGTTGTTTTTGAAAACAAAATGGAACTAGAAATCCAACAATCGGGTTGTGATAGTGTAAGACAGGTTTTTAAAGTAAAGATTCCAGAAGATATCCAGCATGAAGCGCCTGCCTACTTTAAAGAAATGGCTATTCAAGTTTTTGGATACTTAAGTCAAGTAAGCGACAAACATTTTTCTCTTCATCACCTTGGAAAGGTCGTTAGTCAACACTTCCAGGATATAAAATTGGGAAAGCCTTTTATGATGCAAGAAAACTATTATTTAAAAATTGATCGAATTGCAGGAAGAAATAATGCCATTCTAGTCGTAGAATTAAGTAGTAGTTATTAATTTTTTCTTATGCGAAAAATAAATATTTATCAAAAATTTTGTTTTAAGAAAACTAACTTATACATTTACCGGAGAGAAACCTAAAGAATTACAAAAAGCACTCGAAACACTTATCTTTATAACCCACTAGACATATTTAATTGCTTTTATTTTACTATAATTCGTTAATTATAGTCGCTCTCTTTTACATACTATGATAAAAAAATATTATGAGTAGGCTTTTTCTCATTCTCCTCATCTCCTGTTTAGGGGTTTGGCTGGTAGGTGGTTCTTGGTGGTATGCTAATAAATTTGGTGTGCCAGTAAAAAACATTGCTCAACCAAGTGTTTTACCAGTATTGAACGTGATGGATGGTGATTTTAAAATCACTAACCAATCAAATTTCCATTTCCGTCATTCTAGCGATAAGATAGTAGTCCCTTGGGAAACCGAAAAGGGCCTAAAATCGCTTGTAAAATATTTAGATAAGCATTCCAACCGGAATGTGGTTTTAACTGGTAATTATAGTCCTTCCGAACATAACCGAACTCGCTATCTAGACTTGGGCTTTGCTCGGGCTGACGCTGTCCGTAATCTGTTAATCAGCTACGGAGCTAAGAAAAAAGATATCATCATTCAGTCCATGGTACGGGAAGATCTTAAGTTTAATAGAAATTTACTTTTTGATGGGCTCACTTTTAGCTTTGAAAAAAAGAATGTGCCTTTTTCAGAGGTATCACTAGAAAAAGAAGTTATCACGGCTACAAGAACGGTAGAAAAAATACGTCCGCTTAACTTATATTACGATAATAATACTGATTTTGTAAACAACTCGCCTCAGTTGAAAAATTACCTGAGCAATCTGGATTTGTACTTAAACTCGCACCCCGACTCTAAAGTACTTTTAGTTGGACATACAGACAATGTCGGTGCATCTACACAAAATGAACAATTATCCAAGAAAAGAGCCTTTAGTGTAAAGACATTAATGGAAAATTTTGGAATAGCTACTCAGCGAATTATGATTGAATATCAAGGTGATAAAAAACCACTTGCTTCTAATGCTACAGTTAATGGACGTAAGAAAAATCGCCGGGTAGAGGTTAGAATCGTTCGCTAATCAATGAATTACGACGGATAAAGTTTGATTTTATTCCCATGATATTGGGAAAATTTTATATTCTTTATATCTTTAGGTTCCATATTGAAATTAGAATACAAATTTATTTTTATTCTAATCAATAATCTACTGATACTTAAGAAATAAAAACGATCATGCTTCAACTCGCTATCCCCGTGTTCGTACTGATGTCCGGAGCAGCTTTACTGGGTTTTATGGTTGCTTGGACCTTACGAAAATTGGCCATTCAAACATTAGAATCTGAATTAATTCAGATAAAAAATGTTAACTATCAAATTGAATCTGAAAGGCAAAATTTGGTGCAACATGCCAACCTCTTACAATCAGAAAAGGAAAACCTTTTGCGTTATCAGTCAGAACTAGATAATGAAAAGAAAAAATTGATTGAGCATCTGGACACGTTAAGTGCAGAGAAGATTTCGCTAGAGAACCTTTTACGACAAAATAAAGGCAACGAATCAAACGCCATCAGCCAGAACAAACTCGTACAACTGGAAAAGAGTCTAAACATTCAGCGATTAGAGATTGAGCATAAAGAAAAAGAAATTCAAGAATACCGCGAGCAAATAGTCGGTCAACTTCCTCCTCGTGAGATAGAAGAACTTAAAGAGCGGTTTAAGAATAAATACAGCGAAAAGAAAAAAAAATGGGAAGAAAAATATCGTACCCTCCATTTCAAATTGCTAAAAGTAGCCAGAGAAAGGGATGAATTAAAAAAAGGTATTCTTTCTCAAGAAACACCAATAGATTTTTCTAAAAAGAAAAAAGAAAAATCATTGGATAAGATAAAAAGAAAATTCAGCGAATGGCAGGATCGTTCTGAAATAAAAAATGGTGCTAAAAAAACCGGTTTTATTTCTTCGGATTACGGTGAAATAGAAAAAAATCCCAACGATGACTTCGAAGAAATTATCGATAACCTGCAAATAATTAGTGGGATAAATGATACCATCGAAGAAAAACTAAATGCCCTAGGCGTTTATCGCTACGAACAAATTTCAAGACTGGAGGAAAAAGATATTCTCCTGATCAATAAAATATTAGACCTCGACTCCGACTATATTCTAAAAAATAATTGGGTCTCCGAGGCGAAGAAAATTAAGTAGAAGTAGTATCAGTAATTTTGGACACCCTGTATCATTCGTGATTCAGGGTTTCTTTTTACCCTCAGATGCCTTTCCCATCAGAAAAAATCAGCCATTACTTACTTCTATTCCTTATATTTGCACCCGAAAAGGAAAAATATTAACTGCTCCCTTTTCAGTAGAAAATTTCCTGATATAAACGCTTATAAATAATAATACAATGAATTACGATCTGATTGTCGTTGGAAGTGGCCCTGGTGGCTACGTTGCCGCTATCCGTGCCTCTCAACTAGGCCTTAAAACTGCTATTGTAGAACGCGAATCCCTTGGTGGTATTTGTCTCAACTGGGGCTGTATTCCAACCAAAGCGCTCATCAAAAGCGCCCAGGTTTTTAATTATATCAAACACGCCGAAGACTACGGAATAACTATAAAAGATGCCAAGGCAGATTTTACGAAAGTCATCGGTCGAAGTCGAGACGTAGCCAACGGAATGAGCAAAGGGGTAAATTTTTTGATGAAAAAAAATAAAATCGACGTGGTGATGGGAACGGGTAAACTGGTCCGTGGCAAAAAAGTGGAGGTAACCGCTGCTGACGGAAAAACCAAAACCCTCGAAGCCAAACACATCATCCTCGCTACTGGTGGACGAGCAAGAGAACTCCCTAACCTTCCGATTGATGGAAAAAAGATTATTGGCTACCGCGAAGCGATGACACTTCCCAAGCAACCTAAAAGCATGGTCGTGGTAGGAGCAGGCGCCATCGGAGTCGAGTTTGCTTACGTCTATGCTTCCATGGGTACCGAAGTAACCGTGGTTGAGTTTATGGATCAAGGCCTCGTACCACGTGAAGATAAAGACATCTCGAAAGAACTTACCCGTGCCTTTAAAAAAGAAGGGATCACCGTTCGCGCTAGTACGAGCGTGGAAAAAGTCGAAACAAAAGGAAAAGGTTGCACCGTAACACTCAAAGATCAAAAGTCGGGGAAAACCGAAGAATTAAAATGTGATGTGGTCCTTTCAGCCGTAGGTGTTACCCCTAATACTGAAAACATTGGACTAGAAACACTCGGCATCAAAACCGATCGTGGTACCGTGGTAGTAGACGACTTTTACCGAACCAATGTAGACGGAATTTACGCCATCGGAGACATCCTCAAAACGCAAGCACTGGCCCACGTTGCCAGCGCGGAAGGTATCACTTGTGTAGAAAAAATAGTAGGACATCATCCAGAACCTATTGACTACAATAATATACCTGGTTGTACTTACTGTATTCCCGAAATTGCTTCTGTAGGTTATACCGAAGCGGGTGCAAAAGAGGCTGGATACGATCTTAAAGTAGGTAAATTTCCTTTTTCAGCATCGGGTAAAGCCAGTGCTGCCGGTGCAAAAACAGGATTCGTCAAAGTCATTTTTGATGCTAAATACGGAGAGTTTCTCGGTGCACACATGATCGGTATGAATGTTACCGAAATGATTGCAGAAGTCGTAGCAGCTCGTAAACTAGAAACGACCGGACACGAAATCATCAAGGCGATTCATCCACATCCAACGATGAGTGAAGCTGTCATGGAAGCAGCGGCAGCGGCTTATGATGAGGTGATTCACTTGTAGGTATATCATTGTTTAACTGTTGATTTGTTGAATCGTTGAATTGATTAGGTAGAAATACTACTTCAACAATTTCCCAAGAGGTTAAAAATTAAAACTCCCTTAAGCGTGTTATGCGGTTGAGGGAGTTTTTTTTGGAGATAGAATGGGTTTAATATTAATTGAATTGTGGGAAAGAAAAGATTTATGATTAATTCACTTCAAATACAAACCGCTGAGATTGATCGAATTCGTCACTATAGTATTCAAATACCTGATTCATGGAATTTTCCTCCCAGTAAATTTTTGGTTGTCTAAAATCTATACAATCAAAACCAAGATTATCTTCTACCATCATTCTATTCTCATCGTACCCTAAATCTACCAGATAGATGCCTTTTTGTTTCACTGTATATTCAACTTGAAGTTTGTATTCGTTATCAATTAGTTCTGCTTGATGTCTAAAGATAACGACACTGTCTGTGCTTCCAATTTTAATATCTTGTTGAAAATGTTGATCAAAGGTGGCATGTAAGGTTTTGCCACCAGTATAAAATACGCTAACTGAATCAGGATCATAAGACTCAACTGTTTCTTGATCCGTAAATCTAATCCAAATATCAGGAGGACTCACAATGGTGTGCTCGACTCCATTAGTGTCTTTCATTACCATTGGTAGATTTACTTCTACCGTGAAAGATTCACCAACACGAATTGTATCTGATAAAGTTATTAACGATCCCGGATATTCATTTTCACTGAAATCAATATCACCATTTAACTCACAACCATCATCAAACAAACAACCTGCAACAAAAAACAGGAGCAAGGGAATTATAATAAAATATTTGTCTATTTTCATTTTAGGTATAAAAAAATATAGACAGAATCACTCCCATTCCGTCGTAATTCTGTCTATAAGTATAACGTTTATCTATCTCTACAACCACTCTACCGCTCCACTGCCTAAATTATAATAGGCTGGCATAATCTTCAATTTTCCGCTATCTACCGCACCTTTGATGATAGCTGAACGGTTTTGTAGTTCTTGTCCTGTCAATTCCGCATTTTTCTTAACCACATCATTTACAGGAGCTCCATCGGCACTAGCAGCTAGCGCTGGCGTGATATGAGATAATAAATGGTTGAGGTTATGTCCGTTGTCTCCGCCGCCCATCGCAGCAGTTACGGCTCCACAGCTCTCATGGCCAAGAACGACGATTACTGCAGTTCCCAAGTGTGCCACTGCGTATTCAATACTTGCAATGGAAGAATTGTTGGCTACGTTTCCAGCTACCCGGATCACGAATAATTCACCTAGACCGGCGTCGAAAGCCAGTTCCGGTACGACTCTACTGTCGGCACAACTTAAAATAATGGCATAAGGTGCTTGCCCTGAGGTTAAGGTAGAACGTCGAGAACTGTTCTGTAGTTTTCCGTCTAGTTTGTCATTGACAAAATTTTTGTTGCCTGCTTCCAGCCGGCCGATTACTTCCTGAATAGTCATAAATAGATAATTGAGTAAAAAAATATTTAATTAGTAAATAAGTAATAATATCACTTTAAAGAATGCTTAAAGATAACAAGATAAAAAAAACCTGGTTCGTAAGGAACCAGGTTTTTTTATTATTTTTTTTGTTTTCGGTTAGGCCAAGCCTAATTATTTCTCGTTTAAGTTGAGTTTTATCTTCTTTTGCAGGTCTGTTACGGTGTCTTTAAAGATCATATCCGTATCTAGTAGATCCTGAACAGCTTTGCAAGAATAGATAACGGTAGAATGATCTCGGCCTCCAAAATTCTCACCGATGGCTTTCAAAGACTTATTCGTAAGGTTTTTGGCTAAGTACATGGATAGTTGTCGAGCAATTACGATCCCGCGCTTTCGGGTTTGTCCTTTGAGTTTTTCAACTGGTACATCAAAATGATCCGCTACGAGGTTTTGAATAAACTCAACGGTGATCTCCTTCGACATCTGGTTGACAAAGTTCTTGATTACTTCTTTAGCCAATTCTAAGTCAATCTCTCGGCGGTTAAGTGAAGACTGCGCCACTAAGCTAATCAGTACGCCTTCTAGTTCTCGAATATTGTTTTTTATATTATAGCAAATGAACTCTGTTACGTCGTGTGGAATATCCAACCCTTCTTGATCCATCTTAGAGGCTAAAATTGCCATTCTGGTCTCCAGGTCGGGTGTTCCTAAATCGGCCGACAGACCCCATTTAAAACGGGAAATAAGCCGTTCTTCCATTCCATCCAAATCTTTAGGCGGACGATCCGAAGTCATAATGATTTGCTTTCCGTTTTGGTGCAACTGATTAAAGATGTGGAAGAAGATTTCCTGGGTTTTTTGCTTGTTGGCCAAAAACTGAATATCATCAACAATCAGTACATCAATCAGTTGGTAGAAGTTAACAAAATCATTAACCGCATTATTACGAATAGAATCGATGATTTGGTTCGTAAATTTTTCGGAAGAAACGTAGAGAACGGTTTTTCCTTGTTGCTCATTGAGCACCTGATTTCCGATGGCCTGCGCCAAGTGGGTTTTTCCAAGCCCAACATCGCCGAAGAGTACCAATGGATTAAAAGCAGTACCGCCTGGTTTGGCTGCTACCGCCATACCCGCTGAACGAGCTAGTCGGTTACAGTCTCCTTCGATAAAATTTTCGAAGATATAAGAAGCATTCAATTGCGGATCAATTTTCAGCTTTCGAATGCCAGGAATTACAAAGGGGTTTTTTATGTTTCCGGTATCCACCGAACCGGGTGTGTTAGCGTCGCTTTTATCCGTAGCCGCAATAGCCGCAGGAACCTGAGCAGGTTTAGACATTAGGATTTGGTATTCCAAACGCCCCATGTCACCTAATTCCTGTCGGATGGTTCTTTTCAGCAAAGCCACGTAATGTTCTTCTAACCATTCGTAGAAAAACTTATTAGGTACCTGAATGGTCAGCGCCCCATCTTCTAGCCTCACCGGCCGGATAGGTTCAAACCAAGTCTTAAAGCTTTGCGAATTCACGTTTTTACGAATCGTTCGCAGACAGCTATCCCACACTGTAGCACAATCTTTAATCATTCTTCAGATTCTTTAACCCTGAAAAGAGGGTATAAAACAATAAATTAGATCTGTGTAGTTTCGTTTCTCAAGTATTCATAGTAGGAGAAGTAGTTGGCGACCAAAGTAGTGTGTAGATAGGTCAACCATTCTCAAAGGTGGAGGAAATAAATAACCCTTCTTTTTTTGAGGACTACAAAAGTGGTGAAATTAGTTCGAAATAAAAAATGAAATAATAGACTTCCTCACATAATTTTTTTTATCATTAGTAAATAATTAATTGATGTAATTTTCCTAATGATAAATGCTCTGAAATAAGCAAAAAAAGGATGTTTTTGAGAATCAGTTATTTACGCACCCTAACAATATAATTACTCGACAATTCAGGTCAAAACCAGGCTAAATACTCTTAAAGAAATCTTTAAAAAGAAATTTAGATTAAGTTAATTATTTAAATAAAAAAATATTTCTTTAACAAAAAAACAATATAAATTCATTATAAAAAATAGTTATTAAATTTTCGTCACTCTAAATTGACCGCTTATCACCAAGCTGAAAGAACTATTCTACCATTGAGAATCGAGTAAAAGGGAAAAATTATTCAACTGGGTCGGGTATATTGGCCCAAGTGAACTTGCCTTTCCCCATTTTTCTGATCCTCAAAATATTTTTTCAAACTAAAAGTAGAAGAACTAAATGCCATCTCTTCCCAAGGGATATCAGATTCTTCAAACATTTTCACCTCCATACTTTCTACACCGGCTGCGTAATTGAGATCAGGCATTGCTGCCAAAAAGTGCATATAGACTTGATTAATTTTGGGAATACTAAAAACAGTATGTAAACTAGTAATTTTTACTCGAATGCCCGCTTCTTCCCAAACTTCTCGCATAGCGCCCTCCTCTACGGTTTCTCCATTTTCCAGATAACCACCAGGGAGATTCCAAAAACCTTTTCGAGGTTCGATGGCTCTTTTACACAACATTACCTGATCTTCCCAAATCGGCAGACATCCCACTACCACGTTGGGATTCTGATAATGAATTTTTTCACAGTGATCACAAAAAAAACGCGGATGGGTATCATCCGGAATATCCTTTAAGTAAACGGTATGTCCACAGTTGCTACAAAACTTCATAATTGGTCCATAAACTTTTCTAGGCGAATTAAATCCTCCGGGTGATCAATAGCAATAGATTCTAGTTCTGTTTCAGCCACGCCGATTTTGAACCCATTTGCCAACCAACGGAGTTGTTCCAGCTTTTCGCTTTGCTCTAACGGATGAGGAGGCAGTGCCGTGATCCGCTGCAAGGCCGCTGCACGAAAAATATATAACCCTATATGCTTCCGATAATGGGAATCCTCCTTCGTACCCCTCTGAAAAGGAATCGGTGCTCGACTAAAATAGAGCGCCTGTCCGTCTATATTGGTAACAATCTTCACCACGTTGGGATTTTCAATTAGGCTCCGATCGGTCATCCGTTTTGACATAGTGGCAATTTCTAAGGAAGGTCTATCCCGAATAAAGCGTACCAACTGGTCGATCTGTTCAGAAAAAATAAAAGGTTCATCTCCCTGAATATTGATGATTAAATCTGACTCTGGAAATTCTAAGGCGGCCTCCGCCACTCGGTCTGTTCCACTGGGATGGTCTCTCCGCGTCATTTGTACCCGTCCCCCAAATGCTAGTACGGTATCTTGAATACGGACATCATCTGTCGCTACGACCACCAAATCCAATTCCGCTGCCGCACTCGCCCGCTCATATACCCGCTGAATCATCGTTTTACCCCGAATATCCACTAATGGCTTACCTGGAAAGCGAACTGAATCGTAGCGTGCTGGGATTATTCCGATCGTCTGCATATCTTTTTTACATTTTTACTCAAAAAACCTTAATTTTATATATTCTTATAAGGTATCTAAGCAGATATTCAAATTAGTTTAACTAATAACTTGAGCGATTTTTAAAGCTGAACTTCGTTAAAAAGCCTCGCCGATGCTTCAGCATCGTCTACGTTTTTTGCCTTGTTCCACTCTAAAACTCATCTCAATTGATTGTAAAACCAATTTTGACTACCTGCTTATGTCAAAGGGAACCTACAAAGTTGACGTTTTACCGGAACATACTGAAACATTATGCAAAACTTACACAAACTGCTAATCTTATTCGGTCTGCTGCTCGTTGGATTCTCCAGTGCGGCTACAACCGATACTATTCCTGCTAGACTTATTCCACAAGATACTGTTTTTATCCATGTTACCGATAATAACAATTTTACAATTCATCATACGATTCAAAAAAGTGAAACCCTCTATAGTATTTCACAACATTATGGACTTTCTATGGGGGATTTATACTTTTTCAATCCACAAATTGTTAGCAATTTGATCGCTCCTGGACAGCAATTAAATATTCCACTTCCTAAAAAATCCATCCTTCGATTTCAATCCAAAGGCGTCAATCGAGATGCCTACTATGCCCTATGTTATACCGTTCAAAAAGGAGATACCGCTTTTAAAATTGCTCGGACGCGTTTTAAAATGCCTATCGATACACTTCTAGAACGAAATTCCGTGATCACCCACGACCTAGATATTGGTCAGGTCCTACACGTCGGCTATCTAAAAAAATCAGGGATTCCTACTCAGCATCATAATTTCAAAACCAATCCCGAATGGACCGAGGAACGCCTTAAAGAAATGGCTTACAAAAAAGGAACCGGCGACCGCAAAGGATTTACCGAAGCTGGTGCAGCCTACTGTAAAAAAGAGTTAAAAGACCGTGCTGGCCATTCTGTATTACATCGTACTGCCAAACTGCGCTCTTACATTACCATCAAAAATCCAATGAATGGAAAAACGGTAAGAGCTAAAGTATTAGGCCGAATTCCAAAATCGGTACATACCAAGGACGTAGTGGTCGTGGTTTCTCGCCAGACTGCCCGCGCGTTAGGCGGAAAAGACAATCGTTTTTATGTCTGGGTTAAGAAATAACTGAATGATCCCGACGAAGGAGGGTGACGTACGACAGTACAGCAAATGAAGGCACCGCAAAAGCGGACGGGATAGCCAATTACCTAATAGAAAATAACCATTCTAGTTAAAAAACCCTTAGCATAGTATAGTAATAGCTCGTCCGGACTAGCTATATATTCCATCGTTTTTTTTGTAAATATCTATTTTTGTGTTCTTGAGAAAATTTTCACTGAAATTATAGAATTTATCTTATCGGCCTCATGGCTTCACTTTTTTCGCCATCCTAAAGTTCGTACCTTTGCACCTGCATCTTTTGCTCATCAGTTTCGTTAGAAAAGCTGGTCTTTGGGTTAAAGTACCAAAGCTAAATATCCAAATTAAATTATTGAATATGTATTATAATAACATCCTAGAAACCATCGGTAATACACCTATGGTAAAAATCAATAAAGTTACCAGTGACATCCCTGCCCTAGTTCTCTGTAAAGTAGAAACTTTCAACCCGGGACATTCTACCAAAGACCGCATGGCACTCAATATGCTGGAAGCGGCTGAAAAGGATGGAAAAATTAAACCTGGTGGTACCATTATAGAATGTACCAGTGGAAACACAGGAATGGGATTGGCATTAGCTGCTTGTGTAAAAGGATATAAAACTATTTTTACCACCAGTGATAAACAATCTAAAGAAAAACTCGATTTGCTGCGCGCGATGGGCTCCGAAGTGATCGTTTGTCCTACCAATGTAACACCGGAAGATCCCCGTTCCTATTATTCCGTAGCAGAGCGATTAAGTAACGAGATTCCCAACTCTTTTTGGTTTAATCAATATGACAACCTAGCCAACAGAGAAGCACACTACCAATCTACAGGACCAGAAATTTGGGAACAAACCGATGGTAAAATCACGCACTTCGTCGTTGGTGTTGGAACCGGAGGAACGATATCTGGTTGCGCTAAATATTTAAAAGAAAAAAATCCAAATATTAAAATCTGGGGAGTTGATACCTATGGTTCTGTTTTTAAAAAATATCACGAGACGGGTGAATTTGATGAAAAAGAAATTTACTCCTATATCACCGAGGGAATTGGAGAAGATATTCTACCCAAAAATGTAGATTTTGAACTGATAGATAGATTCGAAAAAGTAACGGATAAAGATGGTGCGGTCATGGCGCGTCGCCTAGCACGAGAAGAGGGGATGTTATTTGGATATTCTGCTGGTTCTGCTTTTTGTGGCGTTCGCCAGTTGAAAGATCACCTCAAGCCCGACGATGTAGTTGTGGTGCTGGTGCATGATCACGGTAGTCGTTATATCGGAAAAATCTATAATGATGACTGGATGCGTGATCGCGGATTTTTAGATACAGAACTAAAAGTAAGTGATTTGATCGCTCGTAAGTCAGATAAAAATTTCATGACCCTAAACGTCAATGATCCGATTCAAAAGGCGCTCGATCAGATGAAGCATAATGATATTTCTCAAATGCCGATCATAAATGAAGAAGGTAATATTGTTGGTTCGATTACAGAATCTTCTGTCTTAAATTTCTTGCTTTCTAACGCAGAAAATAAAACAGATCAGCCCATCAGCAAAATTATGGGAGAGGCGTTTCCAGTCGTTAACGAAGATCTACCCTATCGACAATTGACGGGTTTTATCAATAAAACAATTCCTGCGGTGATTGCGAAGGATAAATCGGGGGGACTGCATATTTTGACGCAGTATGATATTTTGCAGGCGGT
>CAZYAC010000066.1:0-2911 GCA_964645475.1 uncultured Saprospiraceae bacterium
CTTACACTACTTATAAGATAGACGAAACTTGTGAAGGTCTATCTCTAAATAATACTTTGCTTAATAAGCAGATGGATTTAATCGCTCGTAAATAAGTACGGGAATTAAATTATCCGCAAAAAACCACTTATAAGTCGTATCCGAATTTCGGGTGCGACTTTTTTTTGCGCATCGGTTAAGTATTCACTTCCTTCTTTACAAATCATCCACGCCTTCGAAATAGATAAAGGTTTCTAACTCAATTTCAAAGGGTGTTTCAGTTTAATAAAATTGATCAATCCGCAAATGTGCCAACCCGTCCGCTTTAGTTCGCTTCGCTCATGAATCTCCTTCGTCGCTTTCGCGGTTTTCTCACTTGATGCACTCGTATTTGGCCAGCCCGTCCGCTTTCGCGGTTCCTTCCTTCAACGTGCTGTCGCACGTTGTCCTCCTTTCAGTCGGAATCAGTCAGTCACCAAGCCAAATCACCCGGATCTTTAGGCTTAGACTGCTTATATTTACGTTTACTGAGAATTCGCTTTTTCTGGCGGTCCACAATCAATTTAGCTAATGCCTCATTGGCAGGTTCGGTACAATAAGGAGATAAAGCAAAGTTAATATCTGGTTCGAGAACGTCTAGCCGATACAAGAGGCTTAGCAGAAAGTCTAGGCGATGCTCAATCATATAAGCTACCTCATTAGCTACTAATACCAGTAGTTCTGCTTCTGTCAAGGGAGTTTCGTGACCTTCCAGGCCAAAATCTCTCGCAATCAAGGCTGTTGTCTCGGCAATCATTAGTTGATCCATATGATTCTGATCAGTACGACTTCCCAAATTATTGCTTATTTTGTTGGCCGTAGGTTAATTGAATAGACTTTATACTAAAATAAACTTGGTTAAAAACTACGTATAATCCTTTGGGTTTTATACAGAAGTTGATAAAAATTTATAATCATGAAATACCTTTTTCCCTGGTTAATCCTGTTTATTTCACTTAGCGTGACTGGACAGGAAAAGCTTTTACTAAAGTGGAATCAAATTCCGGAAGAAGATTTACAAATGTCTGTTTATTCGCCGGATTCTAATGCTGCAGCGGTCGTGTTGGCAGATTATGGGCAAATAATAGTTGAACTAGAAGGCAGTGCCGTATACTATCGCTTTAAGCGACATCGTCGAATCAAGGTGCTAAACCCTGAAGGATTCAAAAAAGCCGACGTCATTATTCCATTTTATACGGGTAAAAAATATGCCGAAACCATTACCTATCTCCGTGGACAAACCTTTTCGCCCGATGGGACAAAAGTAGTCATTCCCAACAAAGATATTTTTGATAATCCAGTAAATGAATTTTATTCTGAAAAACGATTCGCCTTTCCTCAAGTTCAGGCCGGATCAGTGTTGGAATATCGCTACGAAATTGTTAGTCCCCGTATCACTGACCTACGGGAATGGTATTTCCAAGAAGATATTCCCGTTCGTTCCAGTCGGTTAAAAGTGGAGATTCCCAGTGCATTCAAATACGTTTATTTATTCCAAGGAAATCAGCAACTCAACCAGATTGGTAAAGATGACCGCTCAATTGATGTCCGAGGGAATACCATTACCAAAATAAAAGACAATGTTTATCAGATGGTAAACGTACCAGCGCTGAAATCAGAAAAATATATCACCTCAATCAATGATCATCGTGCACGTTTGCGTTTTCAACTCAAAGAAATTCTATTTCCGAGGGGTCATACCAAAACCTATCTTAGCAATTGGGGAGAAGTAAGTAAAGAGTTAATGAACCAAGAAAATTTTGGGTCGCAATTTACAGATGAAAAAATGTTTGGGGAATGGATCAATCCAGAGACTACTAAAATTATAACTGCTAGTATTTCTGACCAAGAAAAAGCCGCTGCACTTTATCAGTACGTCAGTAAAACCATCAAATGGAATAAGCTTTATTACTTTAAAGTCAAAACCTCGCTGAATGATGTCTTTCTTACCAAAACTGGAAATAGCGGAGAAATCAACCTAGTCTATCTGGCTCTCTTGCGTCAGGCAGGAATCACCGCTCATCCCGTATTGCTGAGCACCCGGTCGCACGGTCGCATGGTAAAAACCTATCCGATCATTGACCAATTTAATCACGTAATTATTTCCGCCGAGCTGGATGACGAAAACATCCTTCTGGATGTTGGTGCCGATACCAAGGCGATGGATTATCCACAGATTAATTCATTAAACAAAAGCGGCTGGCTACTCGATCCAGAAACTCCACAATGGATTGATATTGAACCGCCAGTGACTAAAACCACCACGATGGCTACCTTGAAATTAAATAGCAACGGTACATTGTCCGGAAAACTACAGGGAAAATATAAAGGGTATGCAGGATCTAAACTCCGGGAATATCTAGCGAATGAAAAAAGCACAAATAAATATCCAGCCCGCTGGATGGAACAATTACCGGAATTACAAGTAGATTCGGTTTTTACAAAAAACATCAATGCTTATAACAAATCACTTCACCTAATTGCTAATGTAAAAATATCAGATCTTACCGAAACTCGAGGAGATTTATTGTACTTCCAACCAGTTTTTATTTCTGAATTTTTAAAAAACAAATTACCTGAAGAAAACCGTGTTTGTCCAGTAGAAATGAAATTTCCCCATACGGAAAATTTTGTTTTAAACTTAGAATTACCCGAGGGATACGCTGTCGAATCTTTGCCTCCATCGGTTAGTTTAAGTTTAGCAGACGATAGTGCTACTTATAATTTATTGGTCTCCAATCAGAAGCAATTCTTGCAGTTGATTAGTAAAGTAAATATTAAAAAAACTACTTTTCCGCTCGCTGCCTACGGTGATTTACGCGAGCTTTTTATTCAAATTGAAGAAAAATTAAAAGAAAAAATCGTCTTAAAGAAGATTGATAATAAATAAAAC
>CAZYAC010000066.1:3011-5548 GCA_964645475.1 uncultured Saprospiraceae bacterium
ATGCTACTATATCAGAAATTACAAGAGGCAAAAGATACTGGTAAAAAGAAGTTTGCGGTATTGATCGATCCCGATCAACTGCGGATGAACAATCTCGATAAAATCCTTAACCTTGCCATTGAAGCCAAGGTCGATTATTTTTTTATTGGTGGAAGTTTAATTGTAAATAGTGTATTAGACGATTGCCTATCACATATTGCCAAAGCCTGTGATATTCCAAAAATTTTATTTCCAGGAAATTCTTTACAGCTAAGCTATCGGGCAGATGCGATTCTCTTTTTATCACTTATCTCTGGTCGTAACGCCGAGTTATTGATCGGCCGTCACGTCAACACTGCACCTTATATAAAATTAAGTCCGCTAGAAGTAATGTCTACGGGTTATATGCTTATTGATGGTGGTATTACCACAACTGTTTCTTATATTAGTAATACTACACCTATTCCGGCCGCCAAGGATGACATTGCGCTTTGTACGGCTATGGCTGGAGAAATGTTAGGACTTAAGCTCATCTATATGGATGCAGGTAGTGGCGCCAAAAATCCCATTTCTGCTAGCATGATCAATTCCGTTAGCGGTGGTATTCAGATTCCTTTAATTGTAGGTGGCGGTATCCGCAGTCCCGAAAAGGCGAAAGAAAATATAGAAGCAGGAGCCGATGTAATTGTGGTTGGTAATGCTATCGAAAAGGATCCTTCCCTTATCAAAGAAATTGCGGATGCCATTCATGAACATTAGAAACAAAATGAACGTTTTTCAAAATCTTTGGGTTAATATATTGTTCGAATGTTAATGAAAATAATCTATGCACAAAGGAATTGTTGTTAAATCTACTGGAAGCTGGTATCAAGTACTCCTCGAAAATGAAAAAGTGATCGACTGTAGGATCATTGGTAAGTTCAGGCTAAATGGCATGAAAATTACCAACCCTGTGGCGGTTGGCGATCGCGTCGAAGTAGAAAAAGAGGCCGACGATAAAGGTATTATTAAAAAGATAATGCCTAGAGAAAATTTCGTAGTCAGACAATCCCCTCGCAAAAAACATTTCCTTCATCTCCTAGCCAGCAACCTCGACCAAGCAGTTGTAATCATGACAATCATCAACCCAAACCTTAAACAAGGATTTATTGACCGCTTCTTGTTGATGACCGAACCATATAACATTCCCGTGATCATTGTTTTTAATAAAGCTGATTTATACGGTGAAGATGAATTGACCGTTTATAATTATCTCCGAGAGATTTACGAAAAAATAGGCTATGAAGTACGACTGGTTTCTTCAATTACCGGTATCGGAGTGGACGAACTAAAACTAAGTTTAAAAGATAAAATCTCCTTGATCAGTGGTCAGTCTGGTGTCGGAAAATCTACCCTGGTCAATGCCCTTCAACCTCATCTCGATATTCATACCAACGAGATTTCTGACTATTCTGGTAAAGGAACGCATACCACTACTTTTGCGGAAATGTTTCCACTTGATTTTGGAGGACACATCATCGATACACCCGGTATTAAGACCTTAGCGTTTAACAATTTGACCCCGATGGAAGTCGTCCATAATTTTCGAGAACTATTTAAGTATTCAAAAGATTGTAAATTTGCCGACTGTACCCACCGTAACGAACCGGGCTGCGCTGTTAAAAAGGCGGTAGAACAAGAAGAGATTAGTGAGTTGAGGTACATGAACTACGTGACTATTCTCGAAGAGATCGAAGACCAGAATTACTGGGAACGACACAAAATTTAATGACTGCGTAGCGTTTAAACCTATAGGGATTTTTCTTTTTTAACTGAACTTCAATTATTATGTCTTATACCGGAAAAAAAAATTATACCAGCCGTCGCGAAAAATCAGCCCGTAATCTCCGCTATTTACGTATTTTTTCTTTGTTCGCCGCATTATTTATCATTGTCCTTATCTACAAAAACCGATATATTGTCAAAGGCTGGTTGGAAAGTGTGATCTATTAAGAGACATGGACCAAGTCCCTAAATCAGTCAAATATCCTATTTTTTCAATTCCTTCATATCACCGAATTTCAACAGATTTTCGACCCTCCTACTATTTTGGACTAATTTTAGTATAAAAACAGATGGATAAACCTGTTCCGACAGGATTGCCTCGAGATTTCCATTACATCAGTAAGGTTTATTTACTGAATTCTATCTTTTTTGCTAAAAAGTAAAATATGAATATTGTTAAGATTATCATTATCTGCCTATCATTAACGATAGCTTTTTCCGCTTCTGCTCAAACTAAGAAAACGAGTATGCAGGATGCCAGAAAGGAGGCACTCGAACGTGCAATGAAAGCTCGTAAAGGCGAAAGCGTAGATCCTACGCCTATTGAATCAGTAGAAAATCCATCAAGAATTAGTATCGAAGATTTACATCGTGCAGCCGCTCCAGACGCGGAAGATCCGCTCGATAACGTTCCTGATGCTACTAACATAGTAGCAGAAGAAACGAAAAAACTTTCCAAAAAAGAAAAGAAAAAGCGGAAGAAGAATAAAGAGAAAGAGAAAGAGAAAGAGAAA
>CAZYAC010000066.1:5648-17037 GCA_964645475.1 uncultured Saprospiraceae bacterium
AAAGAGAAAGAGAAAGAGAAAGAGAAAAATGTTTCTAAAAAAATAGCAACTCCAGAAGTCAATATTCCCGCTGAAGAAGAACAGCCTTATGTCATTAAACGGCCAATGACAAAGCCTAAAGCAGTAGAGATAGAAGAGATAGAAGAGACCAATACTATCGAAGAAGAGAACTTTGATGCGCCAAGTTTTTATGAGTCAACGCAAACAGCGGAGCAAAAACAGATCGAAGCTGAAAAGCTGTCAGAAATTCGAGAAGAGATAAATAGTAAGCCATCTCCTTCTAGCGAACATCTAAAATCGATGGAAGAAAAACGAATGAAAGAAGAAGCGCGACTAACAGAATTACAAAATCTACGTCGTCTAGAAGAAGAAAGACAAGCCGCTATCGCTGCTGAAGCCGCCAAAATGGATCAGTTAGTTCGTGACCAAGCTAACGAAAAAGCTCGACTGGAAGCACTCAAACAACATAAAGAATTAGAAGCGAATAGATTGGAGACTCAAAGAAAAGAAGCAGCACGATTGGCGGAAATAGAAGAAGCCCGTAGAATGGAAGAACTACGTTTAGAGGAACTAGCCGCAGCCCGAAAAACAGAAGCATTACAACTAGAAGCATTAAAGCAAGAAGAACGCAAATTAGCAGAATTAGAACACCAAAGTAAAGCAGAAGAAGCTCGGATTGAAGCCTTACAAAAACAACTTATTCTGGAAGAATCTCGTAAACAAAAAGCTCGCGAGGAACAACAAAGATTGGCTGAAATCGAACGTCAAAGAATCGCCGAAGAAAAAAGACTTGAACGTTTAAAAGCAGATCAAGAGGCTGAAATCAAACGTCAAGAAGCCATCAAAGCAGAACAAGAACGGTATGCCGAACTAGCTAAGCAACGAAAACAACAAGAGGCTGAATTGGCCGAACTCAAAAGGCAAGGAGAACTAGAAATCATTCGTCTAAAAGCAGAATCCGATGAACAAGCTAGACTCAACCAACTGGCCGAAGAAAAAAGAATCGAAGAACAGCGTATTGCTGACCTAGAAAAACTAAAACTCGAAGAAGAAGCTCAACAAAAAGCGTATCTAGAAGAACAGGACCGTCTGGCGGAAATGGAAAAAGCACGGATCAAACAAGAAACTGAACTCGCTGAACTAAAACTACAAGGGGAAATGGAAGCTGCGCGCCTGAAAAACCAAGCTATTCAGCAAACCATCGCAGCCGAAAATAAACAAAAAGAATTAGTAGAAAAAAGAAAGCGAGAAGAGGAAGCGTTACGCGAAAAAATCGCTAAAGAAAAAGAAGCCAATCGTCTGGCTGAAATCAAGCGTGCTCAAAAGGCAGAAAAGGAGAAAAAAGAATTATTAAAAAAACAACAGAAAGCGGAAAAGAAACGACAGAAACAACTTGAGAAAGAACGTAAGCGTCTCCAAAAAGTAGAGAAAGAAAGAATCAAAGAGGAAGCTCGATTAGCGGAAGAACTCAAGAAGAGTAAAATTAAAGCTGCTAAAATTGCCGAAGATGAAAAGCAACGAAAAGCACAGCAGATTGAAAAAATTAGAAAAGAAAAAGAAAAAATAGAAGCACAAGCTGCTGAAGCTGAAGCTAAAAGACTTGAAGCTGAAGAAAATGCACGCCAGCAAAAAATAGAAGCCGAAGATAGAAAATTGCAAAAAGCAATAGAAGAAAAAGCAGTCGCTGAAGCAAAAGCACAACAACAGATGGAAGCAGACAAACTCGCTGCCGAAGCACTACTTGCCGAAACGCAAGAAGAGGAACAAGCTCAGGAATTGGCCATTCAAGAGGAAGCTCAACGGCTAAAAGAATTGGAAGAAGCAGCCAACCAATTTGAAACACCTGCTCTTCCTGACATGGAAACGCCCGAAGTGGAAACTCCTAAAATGGAAAAATCTTTCCCTGAAGAAATGGAAATAGCACCCATTCCGGTTGAAGTAGAAATTCCGGAAAGAGTAATTGAAAAACCATCCTTAGATGATGCTACTCCTGCTACTTCAACTATTCAAACCATAGATGCGGCTAACTTCAATGTTGCCAACTTCGCAGGAAAAACAGTCGTACTTAATTTCTGGAGAAGCGATGACCTTGGTTCAATGGATATCATTCCTGCGTTAAATAGAATTGTCGATAAATATCAAGACGAAAACGTAATCTTTATTGGAATTTCCACTGATGATTCTCCTACAGCAATGGCCGCAGCTAAAGCTGCCGGATTTAAATACCAAGTGATTGCTAACGGTTCAGACATTTTATCGAATATGTATATTTCTAAAATTCCATCACATGTGGTACTGGATGGAGAAGGTCAGCGCATTGCTACTTTCTCCAAAAATTCACCTCAAGTATTGGCAGGACTCGAACACACAATTAAGAAGCACCTAAAAAAAATTAAAGAGCATTAAGCGCTAATTAGCTTCTCTCGACCGCGCTTACTTATTAAGAAATTAAGCAGATTGAGAAAATAAATTAGAATTTACTAAAGCACCAATGTCGATTATCGGCATTGGTGCTTTTTTTTTAAATCTTGTTCAAAAACAAAGTTGCCAGTTTCCTCAAAGTCCTTACCTTAGTGGTTGATTTCTTAATACTGAAGTTGTTCAAAAAAATTTACCATGAAAAATCTACTCACCTTTTGCTTGCTATTTTTTGTCGTCGGATTATCCGCTCAAACCATGCAGCTTACCCTTTCTGATGCTATTCTCAAACGAGGCAGTGTTTTTGCGCCGGATCGACTGGCCAACCTACAATGGATTCCAGAATCCAATATGTTTGCTTACTTATCTTCTGATCGACAGGCCATCATGATCGACAAAGGTGAACAGGCACAGGCAACGATCACACTAGATCATCTTAATAAAGGCTGTCAAACCGATCTCAAACGAATGCCTGGGGTGCGCTGGGTAAACCCTAATCGATTTTATTTTCATCACGATACTTCCTACATCGCTTACGATATTGATAAAGGCCAAGGCTTTTTGCTCACACCTCACGCACGAGGCGCTAGGAATACAGATTTTATTTTCAAACATAATCAACTCGCTTATACCCTTGATAATGATCTCTATACAGCAACCATTGGTATTCCACAAACAACAGTAAAAGATAATACAGATCGTAACCAAGTCAGTGGTCAGGCCATCGCTCGTTACGAATTTGGGATCGGCAAAGGCACATTCTGGTCACCCGATGGAAAGCATCTTGCCTTCTACGAAAAGGACGAAACCAACGTAGCTGATTATCCACTCCTAGATATTAACACCACACCGGGTATGTTGCGAACCACCAAATATCCAATGGCCGGTCAGAAAAGTGAGAAAGCCAAAATTGGTGTTTATCACCGGATGACCAAACAAACCGTTTATCTAAAAACAACAGGAGAAGAAGATCAATATCTGACAAATTTAGGCTGGGGTCCAAATAACGAATCTATTTATATCGCTGTTGTAAACCGTGATCAAAATCGAATGTGGCTCAATCAATATAATGCAAAAACAGGTGATTTTATTAAAACACTTTTTCAAGAAAAACATGATAAATATGTAGAACCCGAAAACCCTGTTTGGTTCTTACCCAATAATCCCAATGAGTTTTTATGGATGAGCGAACGAGATGGTTTTATGCATGTGTATCGCTATGATAAAAATGGTACCCTACTCAATCAGGTGACCAAAGGTAATTGGGTAACGCTCGACATCCTTGGTTTAGATAGAAGTGGTGAAAAATTATTGGTCAAAGGAACAGACGAAACTGGCTTAAATCAATACGCATATTCCGTCAATTTAGATGGAAATAATCAACGACAAATTCCGGGTAAACCGGGGATTCATAATTTCAAATTAAATCAAAAAGGAGATCAACTATTGGATTCTTATTCAAGTCTAGAAGAACCTTATACCATTAATTTAATTGACCTTGATGGTAAGGTCTTAAGAACTATTTCTACTTCAAAAAATAAAATGGATGGCTACGCTCAACCGACGACCGAACTCCTAGAAATCAAATCACCGGGTGGTCCGATGCTCAACGCCAGAATGATCAAGCCAAGTCATTTCTCTGCAGACAAAAAATATCCCGTGGTCGTATATGTATACGGTGGGCCACACGCACAGATGGTCACCAACCGCTGGGGTGCAGGTGCTCCGTTGTGGATGCATTACCTAGCAGAAAAAGGTTATCTAGTATTTACGGTGGATAATCGAGGTTCCGCCAACCGAGGTTTTGAATTTGAGAATACGATTCATCGTCGACTTGGAACACCCGAGATGGAAGACCAATTAGCCGGTGTCGAATATCTAAAGACCCTACCCTACGCTGATACCGATCGGATGGCCGTACACGGCTGGAGCTATGGTGGATTTATGACGACCTCTTTGATGCTCCATCATCCTGGTGTGTTCAAGGCCGGAGTCGCGGGCGGCCCCGTAACCGATTGGAAATATTATGAAGTGATGTACGGCGAACGTTATATGGATCGCCCTGAAGAAAACAAAGAAGGCTATAAAAAGAATCGCCTCATGAACTATGTACAAAATTTAGAAGGAGATTTATTATTGATCCACGGTACGGTGGACGATGTAGTCGTCATGCAACACAATCTTGCGTTGGTAAAGGCTTTTGTAGATGCGGGCGTACAGATGGATTTTTTCCCTTATCCGATGCATCCGCATAATGTACGTGGAAAAGATCGGGTACATTTGATGGAGAAGGTGATTCGATATATGGAGCGGTCGATTGGGCCGGGAACGGATTAAGGATTTTTTGATGTGTGGATGTGCGGATTGGTGAATTGATGAATACAAAAGCATCTCCTGATGAGTTGGGAGATGCTTTTGTTTGTTATGAATATTTAATGTCTTTCTTTTATAATCTAAAAACTTATAGAATCGTTGAAGATTTTATAATTAATAGTGCTACCATCAGTCTTTCAAATGTCTAAGATACATCTCCGGGTTATTTAAAAAACTTTTGGTAATTCGGTAATGTTCGGTGTCTTCCAAATCTGTTTTTGACATTCCATCTTCTGTAATTTCAAATATGGTGGCATTAGGAATTGTCATAAGAATGGGAGAATGTGTTGCGATAAAAAACTGAGAAGTATGATGATTTAAATGTTCCATAATTTGATATATCAACGTTAATTGCTTAGCGGGAGATAAAGCTGCTTCAGGCTCATCCAGTAAATAAATTCCAGGCTTTTGAATTTTTTCGTTAATTATTTTCAGATAAGCTTCGCCGTGTGAAAATGCGCCTAATTCCTGTCCATAGTTTTTTCTCATATGGTATAACTGGTAATTAGAATTATCTTTCATTTCTTGAATGATGTGATCAGGGACTTCTCCCTCCAAGGATTTTAAGTGCGAATGTAATCCATAATCTGCTCGATTGACACTATTCAAATAATCTCCAAAATCTTCTGCTCTAAAGAAAAATCCAGTTGGCCGGTTGATATTAAATGACATCTCAAGTTCGCTCGCTAGTTTTATAGAAGCTTGAAAAGATTTTTTTGAATATTCTGACCCATCCATATGTGGTAGTTGCAACCTAAAAGCAATCGTTTCGAGTAAGGTAGATTTTCCGCTGCCATTGTCCCCAACAAAAAAATTAATCTTATTAGATAAATCAAGCGCTTTGGCGTATTTAATTGCAGATACATTGTATGGAAAGGGATTGGTCTTTTCAGTGTTTATATTAACAGATTTTATGTAAGACATTTTATCACTAATTTTCTTTTATAAGAATCCAATTCTATGTAGAAATAATATTACAAATAATTTTTCTGATAACATGAACGAAATCATAATATTTCGCCAATTGCTAAATATCAATCCCAGACGTCACTCCCCACTTTCCCACCCAATCTTTAGGTCAAAACCCCATGTTTTACTAACTTAGTGCATATTTTACAATAATTAGCTTTGTTCTAATTGAATTTTACCGCTAACTACCAAAACAGACTAACTATGAGATTCCGTTATCTACTCATATTCCTCCTCTTCATCCTCTTTGCCTGTCAAAACGATCCTGCCACCAAAGGAGCCAACACTGATAACTCCATCTCCTTCGCGGACGCTAACCAACCTTGGATTTTTCGGTCCATTATGGATTTACAGCCACGGATGATTACCCTCTCGCTTGCTCCCGAATTTCTCGTTTCTTACAATACTGAAACGGCAGCCATCTATAAAGCTTGGAAAGGATATGTGGATTTTGACGGCGCGGTATACACGACAGCACACGGTCCGCAACCTACTTCCGTCGGTAATGCCTACTTTATTAATCAATACAAGGAACCTTGGTACTTGGTGCAAAATGGAAAGGAAATTATTCCCGACATAAAATACCGTGGACATCGAATCGTGGACGGACAGGGAGAACTAATGTACCAACTTAACTACGGTGACGGAAAATCGATCCAGGTTTCTGAACGTCCAGTTTATCATCCTTCGGAGAGCGGACTCGCAGGTTTGCAAAGAATATTTACTACTGAAAATGTTCCGGAAGGTGTACAAGTAGGATTAAAAATTAATGTTAATTCCGTTTCCGTAAAAGAACAAATTAAAGCGGATGGCACGCTTAATTTGTTAGATGACAAAGAGGTTAAACTAGGGAAATATTCTGGCGTAGCTGTGAATGGAAAAATATTATTAAATAATAATAAAACGACTACACTTACCACTCCTTTCATCAAAGAGCCACTCGTTGAAAACGAAAACAAACCAGAAGTCGAAAGTGCTGATTCGCCCAGTGGTGCTAAATTAATTGCACGTAGCGATTGCCGCAGTTGTCATAACGCCAATCGTAAAACCATCGGCCCTTCTTACAAAGCCATTGCTGAAAAATATACCACCACTGATGAGAATATCGCTATGCTCGCCAACAAAATAAAAGTGGGTGGAAGCGGCGTTTGGGGTCCTCAGATAATGACCGCACATCCAAAGGTACCGGACGAAGACTTGAATACGATGGTCGCTTATATTTTGGCGATGGATCCAAATGATAAAGGAGCGGAAAGCAGTGCGGCAGCTCCCGAAGCACAAGACTATGTTTATGGAAATAAAAACATCAAAGAAGAAGATTTATTTCCTGGCTTGATTACAAAAATGTATAGTTATAATAAATTTTTAGGTAAAATGGCCGACACCCGTTCTGGTGGAAAACTAACCTCAGCAGGAATAATTCCGGAGGTAGCCATCAGTCAAACCAACATGGTGGATATGGCCGATAACGCTGCTATATTTTTACAAGGATATTTCATTGCGAAAGAAGAGGGAGTTTATAACTTTAGACTCATAAGTGATGATGGATCAATGTTATATATCAACGACCAACTAGTGATCAATCACGATGGATCGCACGGAGCAGACATCAAGGACGGAAAAGTCGCACTCAAAGCAGGGTTTCATCCTATTCGGATTGATTATTTCCAAGGGCTGGGCGGTAAGAGTTTAAACTTGCAATACAAGCCGTTGGGAAAACCTGGTTTTGAAATTGTTCCTCGTGAATTATTTGGTCATTTGGCCAAAGATCGTCCGAAGAAAATGGAAAAAAATCTATCCATCGCAGCGACCATTCAAGTGCCTGGGGATAAACTTCCGCTAAATTCGGCCCATCCCGCTTTTACGCTTAGTCAAGCGCGACCCGATGATTTTCAGCCAAAGGTTGGAGGAATGGATTTTCTGGCAGATGGACGAATGGTGGTTTCTACCTGGGATCCAAGTGGTGGCATTTATATACTAGATAATTTAAATGCCGAAGATCATAATGATATTAAAGTAAAACAAATTGCGGCGGGACTCGCCGAACCACTCGGGCTAAAAGTAGTCGATAACGAAATCTATGTTTTACAAAAACAAGAGCTAACCAAACTAATCGATCACAACGGGGATGATATTATTGACGAATACCAAACCGTTTCTAAAAACTGGAAGGTCTCTGCTAATTTTCACGAATTTGCTTTTGGACTCGTTTATAAAGAAGGTTATTTTTATGCAGCCTTGGCCACAGCTATTAATCCCGGTGGTGCCAGTACGCAACCGCAAATTCAAGATCGGGGTAAGGTCGCCAAAATCAGTAAGACAGATGGCTCGGTTGAGTTTATCGCCAGCGGATTACGGACACCGAACGGTATCGGTCTAGGCCCTGACAACGAACTTTTTGTGTCCGACAACCAAGGAGATTGGTTACCATCCTGTAAGATTTTGCATATCCAAGAAGGCAACTGGTACGGATCACGATCAGTTGATTTTGCAGGTACTGCCAACCTAAAAGAAACCCCTCCTGTTGTCTGGATGCCGCAAGATGAAATTGGCAATTCTCCTTCCACTCCTATGAGCATTGAAGTTGGTCCTTACAAAGGTCAACTTATTCATGGGGAAGTAACACACGGAGGAATCAAAAGAGTTTTTACCGAAAAAATAAATGGACAGTATCAGGGAGCACTCTTTCGTTTTACGCAGGGCTTAGAAGCTGGTGTCAATCGGATGGTTTGGGGTCCCGACGGTAGTTTGTACATAGGAGGCATTGGTAGTTCGGGTAACTGGCGCCACGACGGAACACTTTGGTATGGATTACAAAAAATGGCGTACAATAAAAATTCTGCTTTTGAAATGCTAGCCGTACGCGCCAAAACCAATGGGTTAGAAATTGAATTTACAGAACCCTTAAAATTAGGTGACGGCTGGAATCCTACCGACTATGATGTTGAACAGTTTTATTATAAACCTACGGAAGCTTACGGTGGTCCTAAATTAGGTTTAGAAAAAATGCGGATACTCTCTGCTACGGTCTCGGAGGATCGTAAAAAAGTATTTTTGGAATTAAAAGGAATGAAGCCAGGTCATATGCTCTACCTTCATCTCAAAAAATATTTTGTCAGTGATCAACAACATGAACTCTGGTCTACCGAAGCTTGGTATAATATGAATCAGATTCCTCAAGGTCAGAATGGTACTGTTCAGAAAACACCTTCTCAATATCTAACAGGCAGCTTGAATACGCTATCTCCAGGAGAAGAAGCAGCAGGTTGGGAACTCTTATTTAATGGAAACAATTTGGACGGCTGGCATACGTATAGAAAAGATAAACCAGGTAGCAGTTGGGTAGTCAAAGACGGTGCGATCACCCTAGAGGTATTACCCAAAGACGGCGTTACCTACGCCAAAGATGGTGGTGATCTAACCAGCGAAAAAGAATACGAGGATTTTGAATTGATGCTAGAATGGAAGATTGCAGATTGTGGCAACAGTGGTATTTTCTTTAATGCCGTCGAATCGGATAAATACCATGCTGGATATATGACGGGGCCTGAAATGCAGATTTTGGATAATACTTGCCATCCTGATTCTAAATACCGAACCCACCGAGCGGGCGATCTTTACGACATGTTGGAAACGAGTATGATGATGGTCAAATCAGCTGGATCGTGGAATGAGGTGATGATCCGTAGCCTAAAAGGCCAGGTAGAATTCTGGTTAAACGGAAAGAAAGTTGTACATTTCGAAATGTTTGGAGACAAGTGGAAAGAGATGATTGCAAACAGTAAATTTAAGGATATGTCTGCGGACTTTGGAACCTTTAAAAAAGGCCATATTATCTTGCAAGATCATGGAGATGGGGTGGCTTTTAGGAATGTAAAGATAAGAGCGCTCTAGTAGCTGAAAATAAAAAATTAAATTTTAAATAAATACAATTTGTTAATATGAATTTAGGAATGAGAGTTCAGTTAAGCTTCATGATGTTCTTGGAGTTCTTTATTTGGGGAGCTTGGTTTGTAACCATGGGTACCTTTTTGAGTAAAGGTTTAGGCGCATTAGATACCGAAATAGGTATGGCCTATGAGACTCAATCTTGGGGGGCGATCATTGCACCTTTTATTATTGGATTAATTGCAGATCGTTTTTTTGACGCAAAAATTATCCTGGGAATCATTCACCTGATGGGAGCAGGGCTTTTATTTATGGCTTCCCAATCAACAGGTTTTGGAGAATTCTATCCATATGTTTTAGGGTATATGTTGGTATACATGCCCACCTTAGCGCTTGTTAATGCCATAGCTTTTAACCAAATGGAAGATCCATCGGCTCAGTTTCCAAGTATTCGAGTATGGGGTACCGTAGGTTGGATTGCTGCTGGATTAATGATTGGATTCATCGGATGGGAATCAACTAATCTATTAGAAAACACTTTCCTTTTAGCCGCAGGAGCTTCTCTACTTCTTGGTCTATTTAGTTTTATTTTACCAAAAACGCCCCCTAAGTCAAAAGGTGAGTCTGTGTCACTAAGAGATATCTTAGGTCTAGATGCCTTAGGGATGTTGAAGGATCGAAACTACTTGGTATTTTTTATCGCCTCTATATTGATTTGTATACCACTGGCATTTTATTATGGAAATGCCAATTTATACCTAAATGAATCCGGAGTAGAAAACGCAGCAGCCATTATGACCCTAGGTCAAGCATCAGAAGTTTTATTTATGTTATTATTGCCACTGTTCTTAAAAAAGTATGGTATAAAGATGACCTTGTTTATAGGTATGCTAGCCTGGGTCGCAAGATATCTTCTTTTTGCTTATGGAGATGGAGCAACTGGAACCGGATATAGCATGCTAATTGGTGCCATTGTGTTGCACGGAATTTGTTATGATTTTTTCTTTGTATCTGGTCAAATCTACACCGACTACAAGGCAGGAGAAAAATTCAAGAGTGCTGCCCAAGGATTAATTACGCTGGCTACTTATGGATTGGGAATGTTGATCGGATTTAGAGTAGGCGGTATGATTGTACAAGAAAATGTTATAGCTGGCGGTCATGCTTGGGAAGTGGTGTGGATCATCCCTGCCTGTATTGCCGGAGTAGTTGGTTTACTTTACTTTATCACTTTTAAAAATGAAAAAATTGAATTAGGCTAGTAATAAAGAACGTGGAAAAAATAAAATTGTTTATTTATTGAATCTTTAAATACAAATTAACGATTCAACAAATCAACAAATCAACAATATTTTATGAACAGAAAAATCAGAATGGGTATGGTCGGTGGTGGCCGTGGTGCTTTTATCGGAGCAGTACACAGAATGGCTGCCGCCATTGACGGAGAGATTGAATTGGTCTGCGGTGCTTTTAGCAGCAATCCGAAAAAGTCTAAACTATCAGGGCAAGATTTATATTTACCGGCAAACCGGGTATATGGTTCTTACGAAGAAATGATTAAAAAAGAAAAGGCACTGCCAGCGGGTGAGCGAATGGATTTTGTGTCCATTGTCACGCCCAATCATGTGCATTATGGTCCGGCAAAAATGGCTTTAGAAAATGGTTTTCATGTGGTTTGTGATAAGCCCGTTTGTTTCAATTTAAAAGAAGCAAAATCTTTACAGAAGATCGTAAAAAAGAC
>CAZYAC010000067.1:0-8385 GCA_964645475.1 uncultured Saprospiraceae bacterium
ATATTAAAAATATAAAAAATTATACTAAAAGCAAATTATTTTTATGGAGTTTTTTTTTACACAATGTGAATTTTAATTAACCAATTCCCATACTTCAATCTCTTGCTTTATGATCCTTCTTTACGACGACTAAATAAAAACACAAAAAAAACAAGTATTGCTCCCATCCCCAACCATGAGGTAAAGCTAAAACCCATTTCTTTCACGAGTGGACTGGGATCACCAATTACGATGGTTTGTGCCCATAAATTTGGCAACGCACCATTCATTTTTGTATTTTCTAAATAGGTTAGTTTAGCGTTTCTTAAAGCCATATCTTTGGGTTGTCCTTCCTGAAGGTTCTCATAAAATGCGATGGCTATTTTATGAGAAGAGGCATCTGGGATATTCCAAAGGCTGGCGACTATACTTGGACATCCTGCGTATGCAAAAGCTCTTGAAATACTCGACATACCTTCTCCTTTTTTTACGGCTGCATAATTCGTTTGACAAGCACTTAAATAGACTAAGGATGCGGAAAGGTCAAGGGAGTAGATATCCGCTACTCTTAGCAAACTATCTTTTAGCCTTTCTGATTTTGTAAATATCAAGGCAGAATTAAGGTGGTTCTCTTCATCGCTGTATCCATGCATCGCGAGGTGCAGCATGTTATAGTCCGGTGCATTATCTATAAAGAAATCCTTAGTTGCTTCCTGGTTAAGGATTACATCTCCTCCCATGATGGCTTGAATTCCTAAGACTTCATCATCAGCAAAAGGTAATGGTCCACTAATTCGTTGCAATTTCAAACTGTCTTCTATTAATTTTTTAGTCGCATAGTCATAATATTCTAATCCAAAACCAAGAAAACCTTTAGAAGCTTCTTCTATATTATCTTGAGCATCTGTATCGAATAACAATGAATTAGCATAGACCTGATGATGTGCATATTTATTAATAAAATAAGGAGCATCACTCCAAGTTTCAGGTTGAATCAAATAGGGCGCTGTTAATAATGCATCAAAAGATACATGCAACAAAATATCGTCGGGGATAATCGTTAATCTATTGATAGCGGGATTTAAATCTCCCAAAGCCGATTCAAATAAATATTGATATAGTTCATAGCTCGTTTTTGAAAATCGTTCTTCAAAATTTTCATAAGACTCGCCTCTAACCATTTTTATAAAATCAGTACATAACGCATCAAAATTAGTAGGAATTAAAGATGGATAGATTTTAAAATCATCTTTGGTTACGACACTTACATATAAAGTTCTATCCCCTAGGAAAAATTCTAGAACCGCTCTATTTTCTGCTATCTTAGCTTGAATCTCTGCTATTGATAATTTTGGAAAATAATTATACTTAGATTTAAAGTAGTTTGGATAGTTCTTTTCAAAAGATTGTATTAATAAATCATAAGCTCTTTTGGTATTAAATAGACTATCTCTTATTTGTTCTACTAAGTTATTCTTACTGGAATCCTTTTCAGCATTGTACAAATCAATTTCCCAACCATTATAGTTTCTCAAAAGGCGATTTTCTTCTTCGACCAGTTGATCCGAGATGGCAGCAAATTTTAGTTTTTTATCTTCTAAGCCTTCAATTAGAATAATCGATTTATTTCTGGCGATGAATTGATGCGCCATTTCTAGATATGTTCTTTCTTCTTTTTCATCATAAAGTGCTAAGGCTACTTGAATAGCTTGATCATAAATAGGGACAATCGTTTTTTGTAAAAAATACTTGGAGCCTACGGCTTTAAAATTCTGACGGGTCTGCGTAATTAACGTGTCTAGGGTTAAATAGGTATCATGGGCGATCTCTAAGTCAGACAAATTATTGGTAGCCTCAAATCGCTCTTTAAAGGCTATTGCTTTTTGATCTAAGGTATTTCTCAAATCAACTTTATCACCTGTATATTCTAAAGACAGGATAGGATTATTTCTATTTTGGGTCTTAAAAGAAGGAACTAGGGCTTCTATCGCTTTTTGAAGATCATCTATTCCTTGATTGAATTCATTTTGTCCTAAATGGGCTAATCCCTGGATTTTATATAATCGACTAACGAGATGATAATCCAAATCATCTAAGGAGTTAATGATTGCAAAAGCATTGTTCGTGTTATTCAGGGCTTGTGCATAATTATTTAGTTGAACTTCTAATTCAGCCTTATATAGATAAGTAGTTAAAATATAATCTGGATAAGTCGAAGGATTAGCCAGTTGTAAATCCAATGCTCTATTGAGCGAGGTGGCTGCATTTTGGTAATTCCCCATCAATAAATGAACATGACCAATTTCTCCATGCAATTTTGCATAGTTGATGGGCTCATTTTCGATGCCATTTTCTACCAAGTACTTCATGGCCTTTTGATAGGAGGCTAGGGCTTCCTGATAGTTTCCTAATCGATCAAAAGTTATAGCTCGGGCATTTTCAATTAAAAATCCATTATATGGATCGGGGGTTGCTATTTTTTCTGCTTTAGAAAGATAGGTCAATGCTTGGTAATAATCCCCAAAGTCCGTAAAAAGATTAGCGATAACAGCGTAAGCATCAGAAAGATAAGAAGAGTTATCGACTTCAAAATATGTAATGGCCGTTTTCATGGATTCAAAAGCTTCCCCTCTTCGACCAAGATAAGCATAAGTATTTGCCAGCAATCGGTGAATTCTTCCAACATTTTCAGGCAGTGGAGCTGGATCATTTTCAATAGCTTTTAAAGCATTTTGCAAATAATCAATGGCATTTATAGGAGGATCACAAGCATAATAATTGTATCCAATTTCAAGATAAAGACTCCATAAAGAAGCGTCAGAAGCATCCAATGAAATAAGACAATCTGCTAAGGTTGCTTCTAGGCTATCTCGATATAAAAGACAGACAGATATATCGGCACGATAAGCCATCTTTTTCACTCTTTGAATCAATTCGGCTTTTTCACTACAGGATTGGGTCCAAGCAATAAACGGTAAATAAAAAGTAAAAAGTAAAATTAAAAAAACAGGAGGCTTCATTTTAAAGGATTTTATTTTGCACAATTTTTCTAAGGCAATCGGCTAGAAATACAAGATCTTAGTATAGACAAGAAGTCGCAAAAAGTTGACCTCGAACCTTTTGCGACTTAATAACTAGCTTTATAAAAATTGTTAACAAATATAGAAAATTAATTCTCTTCTAAATCCTTAATTATATTTTATTAAGTACCTGGACAAAATTAGGTTTATTTTATTTCGAGTCTATTTTTTTGTCAGAGGAGGCAAAAAACGTAGATATAGCCGTAGCTACATCGAGGCTTTTTAACGAAGTATGACGAAAAAAGAGACCGAAAGAATTGTAATTTAATTCTGTCCATGTACTTATGTGAATCAGGGTTTAAAAACGCGGTGATATTTTTCCTGAATCAAGTTCGAGATTATGGTTGATTTTGCTTCTTGCTAGGGGGTTCAACCTACAAAAAAAACTTCTTACACTTTTTTAGAATACTGCGACAGCTCTGCGGTCGTGACCTTCGGCACGAACCTTAGATTAACATACTTAGACCTCTCTGAGGTCTAGGATTAACTTTGAGACCTCAGAGAGGTCTAAGTATGTTAGCCAATTTATTTGGCGTTAGATGGACGACCCCGGAGAGCCTGCCCCGCCTCATAGCGGGGGTGTCGCAGTATTTTTTTAAACGTGTTTTCAGATAATAAACGCAGAAGAAATTTTTCTCAAACGTAGGGTAAATTAAACACCTTAGCTGTTTGCTACTTGCCCTCTTTAATCGCAGGCAGGGCAAAAAGCATTTTATAAATTCAAACCAATTTCAACTACTGATTTGCATTTATTACTTTTTTCCATAAATGCGTTCCATTATCTATGTTTAAGGATATTAGATAAATCCCCAATGGTAATTGAGTGGTATTAATTCGATGTTCATTTTTTCCAGCTGATAATAAAATAGGCTGATCTGCTAGCACGGCTCCCGATAAATGAATAATCTGTAAATTAGCTTTGTGCTCCGCTGGTGAATGAATGAGCAGATTTAAATTATTAGCAGAAAAATAAGGATTCATGGAAAAATCAGGTAGGACCATTTCTTCTTCCGTATCCCCATTTCTATTACCAGCAGGACAGGTATCAAACTCGGAGCTATAGTCAAAGGTACCACCTGAAACACAATATGCTGCCCAATCTCGGTCGATTATATTATCCAAAACAAATGTCTTAATATTTGCAGCATTAAAGTCGGGGTTGGTTAATCCGGCAATGGCGGCAACTGCTGCAATCTGTGGAGCTGCAAAAGAAGTTCCTGTCGCCAAAGAAGGAGGATAGACCGAAATTTGTTGGCAAGGTGCGAAGATATCAACATTGGTAGGTCCATAGTTTGAAAAGTCAGTGGGACTCTCAAAACAGGCAGAACCTCCTACTGTAATTAGATTGTTTGCCTGACCTGAGGCGGGAATACTATAATTATGACCTGGATCAATGAGTGCTCCACTATTACCTGCGGCCGCTACAATCAGTCGATTTCCTGCATCTGCTCTCGCTAAAAACGACTCAAAAACGGTCGTACAAAGATCCTCATCACAGATTAAGGCCTCCAAGGACGCTACAATTATATCCGCACGATTTATCGCAAAGGCAAGTCCCTTAAAAAAGGTCCATAAGTCTCCTTCCCCATTCTCATCCAAAACTCTAATCGGAATATAATTAATATTCATGGCATTATTATTCGTGGCTCCTGCCACAACAGAAAGGACTTTTGTTCCATGTCCATTCAGATCTTCGGCGATAGGATCATTATCTACAAAATCATATCCTTCGTTAAACAAAACTTGACTATCAAATGGCGTTTGTGTCTCACAGCCACTATCTAGCGTAGCTACGATGAGGTTATTACAAGCATCAATCGTTGGGAGTGGAATGTAAGGCTCTGGACAATTATAAGGCGAATAATTTTGTAAATCATAGGTCGGAAACGGAATATTTGAAGCATTAATCGATAAATCATAATTATAATCAGAACCGTTCACCTTTACTTTTTTAATTCCTGATACGGATTCAATGAGTCCTTCTCCACATTCATAAAAATCATGTGCTTCTTCAATCGAATTAAAATATTTATCACTTGCTCTAAAGTCAAATTCCACCAAATGAACTTCATCTTGATTAGGTCCTCCGCCAAAGGATTGACGAGAAATTCCTCCTAAACTAGTAAAGGCAGCCGTACCCGTAATTTTATTACCAGTAGGTGGTGTTTTATCAATTTGGATGATCAGTTGCTTGGAGTGGTAATCATTACAAATGATTGGAGTAGGAGGACTTTGACTAAAACTAATCCCTATGCTACAACAGCATAAAAGTAAGCAAAGTGTTTGTTTTACAATTATTTTTTTCATTTACGTTTAATTTAAACAGTAATCAAGTTACTGCACATTCAAAAAAGTTACATTATGTTTGTTAGTTTAAGGACATCAAAAAGACTAGAAACAATTTGTCTTTAACAACGAAATACCATTTACAAATGCAAATGGTTCTTTGAGAGAAGAAACAGAAAAATAAAAAGGTGTTAATTGCTTAAATAGCAATTAACAGAAATTCATAGCTTTATATTTCAAATTTAGCAACTAGCTTTTATTGACCGTCTTCCTGTATAATAGCCAGATTTTTTTAAAACGGGATAAAAATTTGTTTTTTTTAAAAAAAAAAGATGTAGCTAATATAAATCAGCTACATCCGATACGTAAAAAAAATAATTGTATGGTTTAAAACATTGAGTTACTACTCGTTTTATTTATCATTGTTTTAAAACAAAAAATTTGAGAAAAGTGTCTGTACTATTAATGATAGATTCCTTTTTCCCAGTAGTAGTTTTGAAGGTTATTATATTTTTTGTTGATATTTTAATTTACATATCACACTTAAAATGTTATTCTTTCAGAAAAACGGGATAAAAAAAATTAATTTAATTAAATTACAAAGTATTATCCCGTTTTGAATATATGTTGCCATTATAGTTAATACTATGAGTTGTCTGTAAAGGATGGGAGAAGACAAATTTTAACAAATTTATCTTTTCAAAAAACTGAAATTAAACAAACATGATCATAACCCTTGCTCCATCTGACAATCCGGAAAAGAACTTTGGATTGACCAGGAACAAATTTGAAGGGCTTTTAAAAGCCCTACAACAAGGAGATGAAGAGCTTATTGAAGTTATTTATCTTAAACATTTTGGAAAATGTCTTAATTATTTAATTAGATATTGTGGAGCTGATTACGAAAGTGCCTATTCAGCTACGATGAATGCCCTATTAGAAATTCGAAAAGACTTAGTCAAAGATAAAATTGAGTATGACAATCTTGAAAACTATTTTACACGTAGAGCAAAGATGAAATTATCTAAGATTAAAAAGCCACCAAGTATTACAGAACAACCAAATATAAATATACCAGATCACCTAGATTTATCTCTAGTCTTAGATAGAAAAGATATTGCTGAAAAGATAGGACAAGCTTTAAGTCAATTAGGAGGAAAATGTGCTATTCTGATCAAACTACGTTTTTATGATGAATTAACCTGGCCAAAAATTGCCAAACGCCTACACCCTAATGTTCCCGAGACAGAAATAGAAAGAATAAGAAACACACTTAGCAACAAAAATAAAAGACAATGCCTTCCGGCCTTTAAACGTATTCTTAAGACCCTACTTTAACCAAAAAACCAGATTTAAATTGTAAAATTCAATGAAATTACCGACATGCAAGAATTATTCAAATACTTTACTAACAAACTTAATGAACAGGAAGATGAAGAAATTACCCGCAAATTAATTGAGACTTATCAAGATCATGAATATAAAGAACGGTGGGGGAAAATTTTAGAAGAAAAATATAACATTCTTTCTCCTGATAAGAAAAAGGAAAAACCTCAAAAGAAGTTTTTGCTTAAAAAAATAGCGTTAGCGGCTGCTTCTGTTTTGTTATTACTCTTTGCTGGATTATTATATACCAAAACTACTTTGACACCTTCCGTTTCACAATTAAATACAGAGGAATTAGTTCGTTCCTATTTGGCGGAAAAATATCATTACCCCAATTTAAAAAAAGGACCAAGAGAGGAGGGTTCTAGAGTCAAAGCAACTCATGCCTATGCTAAGAAGAATTACCAGGAGGCGATTCAATATTATAATCAAATACCCAACCTAGAAGGAGAGGATTTTGTTTTCAAAGGACTTAGTCATTTATATCAGAATGAATCAGAAAAAGCGATTCCGCTCCTACAAAAAGCAATAGCACTTATTCCTTTCAAGAGTTTTAGATCTGACGAGGAAATAAAATGGCATCTTTGTTTAGCTTATATCAAGAATCAAGAATTCGAAAAAGCAAAAACGGAATTAGATCTGCTAGCCAATAACAATCAATCGAAAAGGCAAAAGGATGCTGAAATTTTAATGGAAAGTTTATCAAACGAAAAGAATACTATAAAGTAGAGAGATCGATGTTCTATCTCTCCTTTAATAAACATCTTAAATTCTTTTTATAACGCAAATTCATTTTTTAATAAGGATTCTATTTTGGTCAATTGACCAAAATAGAAAAGCCAAGCTTATGCCTTAAATAAAAAATTATTCTTATCAAGAAAGGGCTATTCCATTGAGCAAACAATGGACTGACATCATTCTCTCAACTATAGTCCTTTGTATTTTTTAACTAAATCTGGTTGCTGATATAAACTCAGGTGCGCAACTGAGGGACCTCATTAGCCAAGGTTTTTAATTCTTTAAATTTTTTAACCCTCTTAATTAAAAATTATGAAAAATTTTATGCTCTTTTTAATCATTGCTTTTCTAATGCCGCAATTGAGTTTTAGTCAAGGACAATGTAATTTTAGCGCTCAGGTTTATTCACAAGATCCCTGTTGTATCAATATAGATGCAGGATGCGGAGATGAGACTGCTTGGACAGTGGTAATAGATGGAACAGCAACTTATGATTATACAGATTATAATGAATTTGGTGAAATTCAAGTTTGTTACCAAACCAATGGTTCTCATACGGTAGAGTTTTATGTGTATGGTAATTTGTGGTGGACCAGAACAGTTAATATCACTGATTGTGGACAGGAACCTGATTGTTGTGAAGAAGTAAGCGTTGTAAGTACGTATATTGGTATGAACTCACTAGGTTGTTGTGTCTACGACATCAACACCACGAATAGTAGTGAGTGTGAATTATTCTTCTTTGATGCGAATGGGAATGTTTTACCTCCAATTCCTCCAACCTCCGTTCACAATATTGACTATCCAGTTTGTCCTGGACAAACAGTAACATTATTTGTAGGTCCATCCCTAGATCCAGCAGAAGCCTGTTGGTCTGAGACTTTTACTTGTGAGGAAGAACCTGATTGTTGTGAAG
>CAZYAC010000067.1:8485-14135 GCA_964645475.1 uncultured Saprospiraceae bacterium
GAAGCCTGTTGGTCTGAGACTTTTACTTGTGAGGAAGAACCTGATTGTTGTGAAGAAGTAAGCGTTGTAAGTACGTATATTGGTATGAACTCACTAGGTTGTTGTGTCTACGACATCAACACCACGAATAGTAGTGAGTGTGAATTATTCTTCTTTGATGCGAATGGGAATGTTTTACCTCCAATTCCTCCAACCTCCGTTCACAATATTGACTATCCAGTTTGTCCTGGACAAACAGTAACATTATTTGTAGGTCCATCCCTAGATCCAGCAGAAGCCTGTTGGTCTGAGACTTTTACTTGTGAGGAAGAACCTGATTGTTGTGAAGTTGAAATCACAAATATCAGATATATCTCCAATCCACGCAACCCTTGTCAAATACTTATTTCCAAAGACACGAGAGTCCTCGATGGAGGAAAAGAATGTTTAGAGGGGGCAGTAACCACTTATGATTACGGTGATGGAACATCTGGTACTAGTGCTGTCCATACTTACGATGGACCTGGGCCTTGGGAGGTATGTGTTACGATCACTAAAGATGATTGTGTTTATTCTGCTTGTGAAACCTTTGTACTAAATGGTTGTTTAGCTTCGTCTTTGAAAAGTAAGGATACAGATACCAAAGCTGAATTAGCTAAGGCGATTAGTATTTTCCCTAACCCAACATCAGATTATATCAATCTAAATATTGATCAAACCCTGATTAATCCACCGACCTTAATTAGAATAATGGATGTTTCAGGTAAGCTTGTTCATGAGCAAGAATTAAATGGCCAAAGTAATTTAGCTATCGACCTTTCCGATGTCTCAGAAGGACTTTACATCGTCCAACTAAGCAATCAACATGGCATGGTAGCTACTGAGCGTTTGGTAAAATTACAGTAGAATAGTTAGATCCTTACTAAATGAGAAAGAGGCAGTCTTTTTCAATAAATAAGGACTTAACTGCGACAAAACGATTTATTAAAAGCCAAAATTAGGTCATAGGTAAATAGTCGTATATTGTATATCTATCAGGGTTTGACATAAAGTCAAATCCTGATTTTTTATAAGAGAAATTCAAATTCCGACTAAAATAGACTAGTATTTAAAAACTTTCGTCATTGAGTAGGATGACCTATTTTTTTTAAGAAGTAAAATGTTAAAACACACTATGAAGAGAAATAAAGAGTTTATAAAATAACAAGTAACGCTTTAAATCTCGTAATTGTGAAAATCAACCTCGATTATACTGTATCAATTCTTTTTTTAATTACCATGCTTATCTGCTCATCGCCTCAGTCCTTACAAGCACAATTTGGTTATAAAATATCAAACTCCATCGATTTGATTTTGGGTGTAGATTTTGGATTTAGAATTATAGAAAATAAAAATTCTAGTCAAGCAGCAGCAAAAGAATACCAGAATAGAAGTGAATTTGAAACTTACAAATTGAATTATAGATTTGGACTAAACTATCTTCACGGAATCAGTAAAACGCTATCGATAAAAACAGGTGTAAGGTTATCAAATCCAGGATTTAGTGTCCAAGGAGCGGAAGATATGGATCCTAACCAAAATATAAATACGATTGAAAAAACAAGGATGATTCAGAATGCATCCGTCTTTCACTACGGCTATCAATTAGTGGAGATCCCCTTAGGCTTGAGATATACCTTAGCAAAAAATAGTTGTGAACCATTCTTTGAATTGGGGATATCTACTAATCTCTATTGGAGAACCATCGTAAGACGACAAAAATTTAATCAAAATGGTTATAGTAGTGCCATCGTTCATGAGCCAGAGATTAATAAATTGAATTACGTAGGATTTCTGTCCATGGGTGGAAACATCAATTTGTCAAGGAACTTTTCAGCGTTCACACAATTAATTGCTAGGTATCAATTGAATAATCTACGAGAAAGTGAATTAGTCGAAAAAATCATCGGTCTAGGATTAGAAGTTGGCGTAAGAAGATATTTTAATTAGATGGATTTTTTGATGATGAACCAGGGAGTAGGATTTAGTTTTGGGGACGGTTCAATAAACTGTGTCATAATAGATTTGAAACCCTGCTTGCCGGCTGACAACTTCAATCGCAATGCTTAAAGATAGACGCCTCTATTTAATTAATAATGCGAATCAGTATTCTAAAAATCATTCATTCACATTAGAGGGAAAATTGAAGTTGTTTTTGAGGTTGAGATTGAATTTGAAAGACACAAAATTTAGAACAGTCTCAATAAAAATCGCCTACCCGAAAAACATATTTCGAGCAGACGTATTTTTTTCCTTTGACAGATTTTATTATTAACAATCCCACCAACTATCATCCACACAAACACATCCAGGGAAAGGTGCTGGTTCACCACCACAAAGTACGGGCGGCGTCCCTCCATCATCACAATTACAAGCTGCCCATCCAGCTTGGACTCCTGCTACATATTCTGGACAGGATTCTTGAAAATCTGCTATTGTATTTAGATATAATGGAAAACAGCTTGGATTGCAACAGTTATTTGCTTCCGCTTCGTTTCCAAATCCACAACCCACATTGACACCTTCAGCAAAAGTAAACGGACATGCAAGGCATTCAGAGCTTATCGTTTCAGTTTCACAATAAACATTTCCCGTATTACTAGGATGATAAATACCGATCTCAAAATCCGTATGCCCAACAGAAATATCGTCCCGACATAAGACAATTTGCTCAGTGACAATTTGACCGGGTCCAATGGCTATTATCTCTTGAGGAGTTTCCAGATATACCGTGCACCCCCAAGGTGGAATATTACTGTGATTTACCGTAACATTAAAGGTACAGCATAAAGGAGTAGACGAAACTGGTTCAACTTCCAGCATATCTTCTGAACAACACCACAATACAGGACGTTTTCCACCCCGCCTTCTTTGATCGTTCAACTCAGCTTGTGGATTAGAGGCTTCATAGCTCGTACTCTCTGAACTAAGGTCAGGATTTACCTCTTCTTTTGTACACGATAACATCGTAGCTACCAGGCAAACAATAAGAAAAATTTTGTTCTTCATTTTCATAAAATTTAAGTTAAAAATTGAGGTCAAATTTCATTAATTAGAGAAACAGGGAGGATAGTTTCATAACCATCAAAATCATTGGAAGAAATTCCTATAGATTCTATGTAATCAATTAATTGCCTTTGAATGATGGTTAAATGATTAAAAAATCATTTTCCAGATTCTACTGCAATATCTAATGTCTAACCCTCAATTTATAGCTAAAACTAATAAGCGGTTATAAAAAATAAATAAGCGGGAGTTACGATTAAATAAGCGGGGAATAAGATGGTTGATTTAGAAACTATATATCCTATACACCTTAAGCAGGTGCTCAAGAGTTAAAAAAGACGTAGAAGCAAATTTACGGATGTAAGATGCTCCTTCTATAAGTGGACAGGTAAACTTGCCGTTGTACTTCTCCGCAAAAGAGGAAAGAAAGACTAATCTAAAATTATTTTACTCTCCCTTCACCATCAACTTCTGTCTCTTTAATTTACCCTCAGATTGAATCGTCAATAGATACATACCACTAGGAAGATTCAATTCAATTTCTGAATCACCTAAAACAGAAAAGGTATTAAGTTTTTGTCCGAAGGCAGAATACAGCGCTACGCTTGCAGGATTTTGAAGTCCTTTTATATGAAGACGGTCTGAAGTGGGATTTGGATAAACATCGACGTTTAAAAGATCTAATTCGGTGGTGGACACCGATTGATTCCAGACAGTACCAACTTCATTTCCCCAAATGTATTCCACGAGCGCGGGCTGATCGATAAATGGATTTCTATTTCGCTGCCAAGTATAAACCACATTATTGCGATTCATTTCGAAGTCATCAGGTGGATCATTTCTATGCCATTCCAATAGCGTCGCCAGATCACCTAATTGACCGGTTATATTTGGAAAACCATTCACGATTTCCAAACCATTATATCTGATCTCCATATACAACACGCTGCGAGCGACATCTCCTCTAAAGCTTCCAAGTGTTCCTGCAGGACCCATATAATCGCCATAATGTCGATTGCTCCTCGCTCCATTTTCTTGCCCATCTGCCGCACGTAAAGCATGCGCATCTGAATTGCCATGACGAATTGAATCTGCCGAGGTAACCCAAAAGATATCTATACCATCGGCTATTTCGTCTTCTTCTATGCTCTGATATCCGCCACGAGATCTCGGAAAGGTATGCTCACGGTTCCACTTGCCGTCATTATTGGAGGTCGTTTGAAAATCCAATTTGGCACGTCCCTCTTCGCTGTATACCAACCACACTTGATTGCTATTCGCTGGATTTTGATCGGCTTCATTTAAAATATCAATAACATCGGTGTAGGTCTGCGCTCTCACCACACTCGGGTCTGCAATGATATCTTGGAGCGCTTGTCTCAAGGCCGCATCTGCCTTGGCATCGAGGCTGCTGTAATATCCGGATGGTTGGGTACTAGCAACGATACCATAAGTAGGATTGGTTGGCACACCATATGCGGCCACCTGAAAATCATTATCTACTACTCGAATTTGTAGATTATCATTTAAAGCCAAAAATTGAGGTGGTAGATTCACGAATCGGACCACGGCTACTTCATCTCCTTCATCTGCCGTGTCATCTATTAATTGGATCGTAGTACTGGTAGTATTTTGGCCAGTTAGAATCGTCAAAGCGGTCGTACCAGAATAGTCTGCATTATCAAAAAAGAACTCATTTAAACTAATGTCAAAGTTTAAATCTACAAGTAGATTCTCTTCTATGGTAAATACAATATCAAATGCTTCTCCCTCTCCATATTGGGTTTGAGCAATCTCCATCTGGATACTAATTTGATTGGTACCACTTCCATCATTTAGTTCTCGCGGAGTCGGTTCCGTAGAAGTATAAGTTCCGTCATTATTACGCTGAATAGAATTGGTATTATTACTGGATCCTTCGTTAATCTGTTGAATATCGGAAAAATTAGGATCAGCGCGAAAGATATCGAGCATATCCACATCATCTGCATCCGAGGTATCATAGATCAACACATCAACTAAATTATCAATCGTAGCCAGTGTTTCATCTGGAAAATTAAAATCACTACCCTCGTAGATGGCCACGGCATCTGCTCCATTTTGAATGGTATTCTCAGGGATTAAAAATTGAGGAGTTGGGCTGACCGAATTGCTTCCGATCAATAATAGACCGTTGACATCTGTCACAAAACCATCTAAATCCGCAGTAAAATAACTCGAATTACCGCCACTTTCTGATCCATTAAAAAATACAACAACATAACCATCCAAAGGAAAATTAGGCGTATCGGATAAGAGTTCTAAAAATTCCTCATTATCAACACCCGGCGTATCACAGTCTAATTCGTTGATGACCAATTGACCGATCGTGGCCGTACTCATTATTACAGAAATTATGCAGGTAAGTATATATCTCATCTTTTTTTTGTGTAAAGATAAGGAATTGCAGGGGGATCGATGTCTTGGTATATATCATATCTATCTCAGCTGATAGCCGAGATGAACTAACATCTACTTTTTTGGTAGTATCCTTAACTAAAGTTTAAGCGCGCTGTGGTGTTACAACAGATTGGTGGTTTTTTCGAAATGCGGATTAGACTTTAGTTTTTTTTGAAATTGATGTTGA
>CAZYAC010000067.1:14235-17033 GCA_964645475.1 uncultured Saprospiraceae bacterium
AACCATAAAATCTTAGAATTCTCGATAAGGAGCATCTAAAAATTTATTAGCTGCTTTCTCTCTAAATTTAGAAGTTTCATTGTTCCAATGCAAGGTTTTATTCGGAAAACGACCAGCAATCACTCCTAGTAAAATCGTCTCTGTTAGTCTTCCTGCGTATGAAAATGGAGCAGTGCAGGTATCCTTTCCTAAACAAGCATTTACAAACTGGTGATAATGTAATTTTGACTCTTCATTATAATCTCTAATAGGTTCTCCTATTTTTTCTTTTTTTCCTATGGTCCTAATTTCATTCTCCATACTTTTGTATTTACCATCCACAATCAGTTTAGGCAACTGCATAAAGTGAGGCAATAATAATTTCCCTTTTTTTCCAATAAACATAGCACCTTGATCTGGTAATGCCTCACCATTTGGTAATCTTAAATGCTTATGATCTTTTGGCGCACCAAGACCATCATACCAAATCCATTTGAATTTTTTTGTCGTGTATTTCGTGCCAGGGAATTTATACGTCACTATATTATGTTCCGGAAATCCATAGCCGGTTGGTTTTCTACACTTATTTTTTATGGTAGTAGGAATGTCTAATTCTAAGGCATTATAAGGTGTGTCGAAAATATGTACTCCCATGTCTCCTAAAGTTCCACATCCATAGTCCATTATTTTTCTCCAATTTCCCGGATGATAATGTCCTTCTTTATAAGGTCTTTGAGGAGCAGTACCTAACCAAAGATTCCAGTCTAAATTGGCAGGCACAGCATCGGCACCTTCTGGTGCTTTACCATCATACCCCCAATTTTTAGGTGACCAAGCTTGCACACATTTCACTTTTCCGATGATGCCAGAACGAATTAATGCCGTAGCTAATTTATAATCGTAAAAGGAATGTACTTGAATGCCCATTTGGGTTACCAAATTTTTTTCTTTAGCCAATTTTCGCATAGACCTCGACTCTGTCACATGATGCGTTAATGGCTTTTGACAATAGACTGCTTTATCCATATTCATAGCCATTAAAGAAGCAGGTGCATGGGTATGATCGGGCGTAGAAACTACTACCGCATCAATTTTATTTTTCATTTCCTTTAAGAGCACTCTATAGTCGGTAAATATCTTAGCCTCTGGGAACATTTTTTTTGCGGCGTCTAAAGCATTAGCATCTACGTCACAAAGTGCGGTTACCGCTACCGATGGATGTGAAGACATCGCTTTTAAATCTTCCATCCCCATTCCTCCGACTCCAATATGAGCAGTTCTTAGACGGTCCTCTTTCGAAGGTATTATCGAAGAGGAAGATAATGCCAGAGAGGAAGCAATTACTGCTGTATTTTTGATAAAATCGCGTCTTTTTATTTTGCTCATAATTTAATTATTTGGCAATTTCCTAATTTTTATATTTCTAAACCATAAGGGACTATCATGGTCTTGCAATCCAATATAACCTTTTTTGAATTTTCCATAATCTGGAAAATTTTTCCATTTCCCGCTCTTTTTTCTTTCTTCCCAATCTTCTGACCACGGAACAAAAGATACAATTTTATTTCCATTCAACCAGTGTTCTACCATTTCAGGAGTGAATTTAATTCTGGTGGTGTTCCATTCACCTGCAGGCTTAACTATTTTTCGATTATTATCAGGCGTATACATCGCGTAATCTGCTCCTGTTTTTTGCCATTCTTCTAGTTTAGCATTGTTGATTTCTTCCCATTTCAGATCATCTAACAACTGGTATTCTGGACTGATTTCAGCAGGATTATTATAACCTTCTTTAACATGATAAAAAATTCCACTATTCCCGCCATTAGGTATTTTCCACTCTAGGTATAATTCAAAATTATCAAATTCTGCTGCTGCATAGATGATATCTTTCCCTCCTGTATGATCCGTTTCTAATTTCTTTTCCGTTTCAAATGTCAAAGCACCCTCTTTGATTACCCATTGAGAAGGAAGCGTTTTTCCATTATAAGCTCTCCATCCTTCAGTACTCGTTCCATCAAATAAAACAATCCATTCATTGGACTGTCCATTAGTCGAAATAGTTGTTTTAGATTTTTCCTCAGCGTCAGTAGTAGCAGCAGTTTGACAAGTAAAACTGGTTATGGAGAGTAGTAATAAAATAATTGGAAATGGTCTCATTAGTAATGCTATAGTTTTTTAATTTTTATATTTCTCCATCGTACTTTTATCCCACCGCCATCATGTATTTGTAAAGCAACAGCTCCTTTGCCTGTTCCGATTTTTTCGTCATTTAATTGAATCATTTCAACTCCATTTAACCAAGTGGTGATCGATGGACCTACTGCTTTTATTTTCATGGTATTCCAATCTCCCATCTTTAATGCTTTATCTTTTTCAGCATCCGGTTTTATCAACCAGCCTCGACCATACGATTCGTAAATACCACCTGTGTGTCTTTCGGGTGGTGCTACTTCTACTTGCCATCCAGTAACCTTAGTTCCTTCAAAAGTAGATCTAAAAAAGACACCACTATTCCCATCTGCATCCTGTTTAAATTCAAGGGTTAATTCAAAATCATCGTAGAAATCAACCGTAGAGAGGTAGCCATATTCTGCCTTAGGACCACTTTCACAAATCAATTCTCCATTATTTACATACCATTTTTCTGTACCATGATTGACCCAACCATCTAAATTCTTTCCATTAAAAAGGGTTTTTTCATGGGTAGTGTTGATACTTTTTTTAGGATGGCATGCCGTAATCAATAAAATGGTGAAACTAAAATATAACAAACGAAAAGTCATTGATTTTATCATATTGAGGTTGTTTTTCTAAAT
>CAZYAC010000068.1:0-4443 GCA_964645475.1 uncultured Saprospiraceae bacterium
AATCAACAAATCAACAAATCAACAAATCAACAAATCAACAAATCAACAAATCAATCAAATGCGAGATAAAATCTTAGCCCTAGAAAAACAAGCGCAATTATTAGAACCCAATGCCGAAATCCGCCAGCATTGGACGGGGAAGGTCAACGAATACGCAGAATCCTTTTTATCCGAAATAGAATCCTTAAAAGCTTGGAATGAGACCAACGCAAAAGGCGAGGGGATTTTGGATTTACCGATCGTAGACCATCCTCGAAAAATGGAAGACTTACTTGCTGTCATTGAAAAAGAAGTGGACTTTCCTGCCCTCAATCCAGCTTCGGGGGGACACCTTGCGTATATCCCCGGAGGTGGTATTTTTCCTACCGCCTTAGGTGATTATCTAGCAGATATTACCAATCGCTATGCTGGAATCTTTTTTGCCAGCCCAGGAGCGGTACGGATCGAAAATCTATTGATTCGTTGGATGTGCGAGATGGTTGGTTTTCCTAAAACAGCACTAGGTAATCTAACTTCTGGTGGATCTATTGCCACGCTCGTAGCCGTTACGACCGCACGTGATGCTAAAAAAATCAAAGCGCGTGATATTGAAAACAGCGTTATTTACCTGACAGAACAAGCCCATCATTCTGTCCAAAAAGCGATTAGGATAGCAGGATTGGGTGAGGCTAAAATCTCTTACATTCCAATCACTGAAAATTTTAAGATGGATGAAGTGGCACTCGCTCAAGCGATAGAACAGGACCTAGCGGCGGGATTGCGACCTTTTATGATCGTCGCTTCGGCAGGAACAACCGATACGGGCGTCATTGATCCATTACTCCCAATTGCTGACTTGGCAGAAGCACACCAAATGTGGTTTCATGTAGATGCTGCCTACGGAGGATTTTTTTTATTGGCCGACGAAGTCAAAGCAAAATTTAAGGGTATTGAACGAGCGGATTCTGTGACCATTGATCCGCACAAAGGTTTATTTTTAGCTTATGGAACTGGAGCTATTTTAATCAAAAACGTGGAAGCCTTACAAAATACCCATTACTATCTGGCCAATTATATGCAGGACGTCGTTAAGGAAGTGGAAGAACCTTCACCTGCAGATCTTTCTCCAGAATTAACGAAACATTTTCGTGGGATGCGATTATGGTTGCCTTTGCAATTGTTTGGCCTAGCACCCTTTAAAGCAGCGCTAGAAGAGAAAATTTGGTTGACCCGATATTTTCATGATGAAATTCAAAAAAGAGGATTCGAAGTAGGTCCGCCACCTGAGTTATCCGTGATGATCTATCGCTATGTACCTGAATCAGGAGATGCCAATGCGTTTAATGCGAGGATCGTTGAAGAGGTAAGAAAAGACGGTCGGGTTTATTTATCGTCTACGAGTATTAAAGGCGTTTTTTGGATTCGTTTGGCAGTTTTGAGTTTTAGAAGTCATTTACGTACCATTGATTTATGTATTGAAGTCCTTGAACAATCGGTGAGAAAACTGAGTAGCCCGCTGAAAATTTAAATTAGAAAACCTTAGAAAGCAGGGTGTATAAAACAGAAGGAAAAGTTCGGTGACGTAGGGTTATTTCTAAATGGAAATACAACCTCAACCTCAATCGCAATTTCAAATTCTAAACTTCGATGGGTGCTGTTGAATCAGAAAGGAAGGCTCATAACCTATTTATAATTGCTACAAAAATTAAGAATGACTTTGATTTTATGCCTTTGAGGTTGAAATTGAGGTTGTCATTGAAGTTGTTTTAAGGTTTTCATCTTGGACCTTATTTTAACAGGGAATTTGTATAAATATGACCGATTATAAGGTATATCAAAGGTTAACAGATTGAAATGTTTTAGTTGTAAAATGTAAATAATTGTAATCAAGTTGAATACACATAAATAAAATATTAATTTTTAAACTACCCTTACTACGGTATAGCGTCTAACCTAAGAATTGGCTTATCTTTGTGACAACATTATACGACTACTACACAACTATATTTTCTCCTTCCCGAAGTTGTGTCAAATTAAATCATAAAATATTGCGCCTTTCCCTTCGTTCGACCCTCGTGCGCAGTACCTGTTTTAATCCACTTTGAAAAAATTTTCCCCTTTTTCCCCTCTCTATTTCCTAGATGATCTTTCCCAGCTATCTGATTAGTAAATTTTCAGATAGTAGGGTTAAGATCTAATTTCTCCCTTCTTTTTCTCCCAGATATAATTTACCTAAAAGCTTTGTCCCCGATCGCTACCAACACTTACGATCATGAAATTACTAATCGGCAGAGGCTCTGATAGACCACTTTTATTTCGACCCCTAGCATGTTTGTTTTTGATAGCATGCTTCGTGTTGTTTCCGAATCTTAATTTTGCAAAAGATGGAAGCAGTTTTTCTAGAGACCGAGATATATTCATTAAAGAGTTGGAAGCTTTTATGAAAAAGTCTAATAATCAGTTGATCACTGAGACTTTTAATTCTTTTGAAAGATATTTTAATCGAGGGGCGTTTACAGAAACAGAAGTGAATACTATTATTGCAGTAAGCAATAAAATGCTGGAACAACGGATCACTCCTAACCCCGTTTTCAAAGATTACTTGACGAGTCTATTATTTATAAAAGAAGGCAATAACGAAAAACATTTGTTTGATGAATGGCACCAAATTCTAACAGAGGTACTGACCAATGATTTTAGAAAGAAGACAAAACAATTCAAAAACTATGTAGATTTTTCTTCGACACTATTTTCCGATGGAGCTTTTGTTTCTGGGCAAAAAGGTAATGCTTGGTTGCTCAAAAACGGAAAGTTTCACCTGGGAAATAGTGACGGGAAATTTTTTGTTTTTGTTGAATCTGGTCATTTAGTAAAAATAAAAAAAGATAAAAAATTTACAATTAAGGCTACCAGCGGTTACTTTTATCCTGAATCAAAAACTTGGAAAGGAGCGGGTGGAACCATTCGTTGGAATACTCCCGGAACATCTGGGATGTTTTGCCACCTTGAAAAATATACTATTGCGCTAAAAGGAAATTTAATTAAAATTGATACAGTCCTCTTATCCTACGATAAATTATTCCCAAATAAAAAAATCGCTGGCAGTTTTGAAACCAAAATAAGCACTAGTAAGTCTAGCCAGAAAACCTATCCTCGGTTTACTTCACATCAGCGAAACCTAATACTTGATCAACTCAATGATCGTGTTAAACTCATAGGAGGTCTTAAATTAAAAGGAAAAAAAGTGCTTACCTACGGTGATAATCTTCAACCCGCTCAATTAATCATTCAGGATCCACAACAAAACAAAGCAGTAAAAGCAGAGGGATTACAATTTGCGGTAACCAATAATGCCCATATCGCAGCGAGTGGAGTAGCGATCGATTTGTTTTTACAAAAAGACGTTTTAACGCACCCATCTGCGAATCTACGTTATGATCTGAGTAGTGCAGTATTGGAACTATCGATCGGAAACCTACCGGAAAATAAAGCACCTTACTTCGCATCCTACCAAGGCTTAAATATTTATTCAAATAAAATTTCATGGACCATCGGCTCAGATTATTTAGAAATAAACGAAAAGAATCCACGGATCGGGAATGGGAATAAAAAAGTAGTTTTTGAATCACAGGATTTTTTCAATATTCAAACTTACCGAAAACTGCAAAATGTCGCTGATCGAAACCCTATTGCTACCCTAAAACTTGTACGAGACAAAGCGAAGACAGATACGATCAACGCCAACACCTTTGCTCGGGCGCTAAATCCTAATTTTTCTACCGATAATATCCGTGCTCTGCTTTACGAAATGGTTGCCTCTGGTTTTATTCTATTCCAGCCCAATACAGAGACGATTACCGTCAAAGACCGATTGGTACATTATGCCGACGCTGCTCAGTCTCTTACTGATTACGACTTAATTCGTTTCTATAGTGAATCAGATGGAACCAACGCTAAGTTAGATATTCAGTCTAAACAAATGGTTGTGGATGAAGTGAGTACGATCGAATTTAGTGATCGACAAAAAGTAGCTGCTAAGCCACATAAAAAGCAATTACTACTTAAAAAAGATCGAAATATTAGTTTCGATGGAAAAATATTTGCCGGTTATTCTAGCTTTGAAGGAAAAGATTTTGATTTTGAATACCAACCTAATCAATTAGTATTAGACTCTGTTCGATATTTTGACCTTTTTACAACCACTAACATTAAAGACGGTAAGGGAGGATTTAAAGCCGAATCTATCGCTTCGAGAATTGAACATGTTCAAGGAATACTACTCATTGATGCCCCAGACAATAAAAGTGGAAAAGAAGATATTGATTTGTTTCCATCTTTTAATAGTAAAGGAAAATCCTATCTTTTTTACGATAGACCCGAAACTCAGGAGGGTAGTTATTCTCGTGATTCTTTCTTTGTATCGTTGGACGAATTTCATCTTAATGGATTAGATGTCCTGTTACC
>CAZYAC010000068.1:4543-16961 GCA_964645475.1 uncultured Saprospiraceae bacterium
CTTTCTTTGTATCGTTGGACGAATTTCATCTTAATGGATTAGATGTCCTGTTACCAGAGGATCTAAATTTTAATGGGAATCTTGTTTCTGCAGGTATTCTCCCGGAAATCTCTGAAACGGTTAAACTTCAGGAAGACGGTTCGCTTGGTATGGAAGTAAGTAGTCCGATCGAGGGGTATCCTGCTTATGGTGGTAAAGGAAATTTCCAAGGAAATGTTAAGTTAGATAATAATGGCTTTACGGCTAAAGGTACCATCAATTATCATAGTGCTACCCTTGAGTCTAACGATATTATTTTAAAACCTCAACAATTAATTTCAACGGCTCAAAAATTTGAATTGGAAGAATCTGAAGAGGTAGGAAAAGAAAAGCCTCAAGTATTCGGTGAGGATGTTGCGATCAATTGGCATCCTTACAAGGATAGTATGTATATCAGTGTGAAAGAGAAAGGGTTTAAAGTATTTAATAACGGAGATTATACGCTTCGTGATTTATTGATCCTGACGCCAGGAGGGTTAAAGGGCCGTGGTATCTTTGACTGGGATCAAGGTCAATTAACCTCTAATCTATATTCGTTTGGTGCACATCATATTGTGTCCGATACTACAAACCTCACCATCAAAGCAAAAGGGTTAGATCATTTAGCATTGGATACCAAAAATGTGTATACCAATTTAAATTTTAAAAATAATATCGGAACCATTCGAGCTAATTCCGACAGCGTATATACGGAGTTACCTTATAACACTTATATCACTAGTCTCAACGAATTTGATTGGGATATGAAAAATGAGACCATTACGTTCAAAGCAGATGAGGATGGTAGAGGCAGTTTTAAATCTACCAACGAAGAACATGATGGTTTAACTTTTTGGGGTAAAGAAGCTTTTTACGATCTAAAAACATATGAACTTCGGTTAGGAGGGGTTAGTAAAATTGAGACGGCCGATGCTTTTGTGGTGCCTGATTCAGGACAGATAGAAATTCATAAGTTAGGTGCTATGAAAACATTGACCAACGCCACAATTATCGCAGATACTGCTAATCAATATCATGTTATTCGTCGTGCTACAGTAGATATTGTGGGACGTAAAGAATATCGAGCGAGTGGTTTTTATGAGTATAACTTAAAGGATAGAAAACAGGAATTTACATTAACCGAAATTATCGGCCAACCTGTTGGAAAAGGAAAAAAGAAGAAGCGAAAATGTCAAACTTCTGCCGTGGGTAAAACGACGCCTGGACAAGAATTTTACATTGATGAAAAAATAAAATTTAATGGAGATATTGGCTTGGTAGCCAGTCGAGCGAATCTTGATTTTTCTGGATTTGCTTATTTAGCCGCTAATAAATTACCGAAGACTGAATGGTTTTCTGTCAATAGCTTAGGAGACAAATTAAATCTCCGACTTAGATATGATGAACCAAAAAACAAGTCTGGAGAAATTTTGCGAACTGGTTTGCTGATTCAACGTGGGACTGGAACTCTTTATCCAGCAACGATGAGTGCTAAAAAATTAGACACCGATTATTTACTTTTTGAAACTAAAGGATTATTGGATTATGATCCAACGACGGATGCCTTTTATTTCGGAGATTCTCTCAAAATTGTGTCTGGGGTACGAAGTGGTAATATGCTCACTTATAATAACCAAAAAGGAACCTTGAAAGCAGAAGGTAAATTTAATTTCTTTGATGAAAATGATGCCTTGGTAGCGACAGTAGCAGGAATGACGGAATTTGAACATCAAAAAGATCAAAAGGAAACACCGGAAAAATCATTTGAGATGATGCTAGGTTTCGATTTGTTTTTGCCATCCAAATTGATGAAAATTATTGAAACGGATTTAGTAGCCAATGGCTATAATTCTCGAAATATTGACTATCTTAAAAATCGAGATTTTTATCAAACCGCCTTATCCGAATTTATTCCGGAAGGAAAAGAACTCGCCACTGCCAGAGCCCGAATGCTCAATACGGGATTAGAAATTCCCCAAAAATATGATTTTCCGGTGTTGTTATCTGGAGTCAAAATGGTTTGGGACAAAAACCGAAGTGCGCTAGTGGCGGATAAAGAAAAATTGGGCGTAGCTGGGTTTAATGGTACACCGATTAATAAAAAAATGGATGGAACCCTGGAATTTCGAATCCTTCCAGATGGGACGAAAAGATTGACGTTTCAGCTCGTGATTCCCGGAGACGTAAATAAATATTTCTTCGAATATCAGGATGGTGTGCTATTGACGGTTTCTACCAATCCAGTCTACAACGAGGTAGTTGAGAATTTAAAGAAAAAAGATCGATTTGTTAAAACCAAAAAAGGTCAAACTTTAGAGATTGGACTAACAAATGATTCTAAAATAAAATAAACGATCCGTTAGATCGAAAGAATAGGTAAATTAGATTGGAACAAGGCTGTCTTTCGAGACAGTCTTTTCTTTTTTTGTAGAGAAAAGGCATGCCTTTCTCTACAATCCGTTAATTTGAGGATACGATAACTTGATTCTGATCGTTTCTTTGTATAAATTATAAAAAACAAAACAATACTATGAACTTGCGATTTTGCCTATCTTTGGTACTCTTAATTTGTATCAGTATGGCTTTTATGATTTCTGAAGAAAGAAAACCTAGCTATCCTGGCTATTTGGTTTGGAACGACGGTATTAAGGAAATGGTCAAAATTCAACCTGGAAGTATTACTGATAATGAAGTTAAAATAAAATACTTAGTTCAAGGAAAAGTCATTACCATCAAGCCGGAAAATATCAAAGCCTACGGTTATTCAAAAAATTCATCCACTGCAACCAGTGAAAGTTTCCATTACGATCGTTTAGAGATGGAATATCCTGCGAAACCGTTTGGTAGCCATATGGCCATGGTATTACGGGAAGTATCAGGGCCGATATCACTTTATTCCTATTTCGTTGAAGTGCGAACGGATCGGAAAAATCCAGTTCAGCATCGCCCTCATGTTCTCAACGAAAAAGGAAAACTGATAGAGTTGACCGAAGAAAATTTTAAGAAAAAGGCAAGACTTGTCTTTGGAAAATATGATGCTTTGAGGGCTAAAATCGGAACGAAAAAATTTCAATTGAAAAATTTACGGCGCATGGTTAGAGATTACAATTTTTGGGTGGTAGAGCAGCACGATCCTGCAGATTACAAAGTTTCTCCCGAAAATTACGACGTGAATCAGTAGAGAAAAGGCATGCCTTTTCTCTACTGGAATTCAATATTTTTTCTACCTTCGTATATCCAATTATAAATAACGGGATGAAAATAAGTTTTTTTTATGTAAAATTCAGATAATCAACTAATTAGATCGTACTATTTGAATGAAATTGAAAGTCCAAAAACAGCTTGACGAAGTAGATAATCAGCTACACCAACTCGTCAAACGTCTAAGCAGGCATTCTGAAGAAGATTTAAATCGGAAACCTAGCGACACAGAATGGTCTGTGATGCAGGTGATGATTCATCTTCAGCTGGCAGAGTTTTATACCATAGAATACATGAAAAAGAAGTTGAGCAATGGTAATGTTCCAAAGAAAAACTCTCTGAAGGGTAAAATATTAACTAGTATGTATGGACTGGTTTTTAATTTCCCTATGCAGCTTAAAGCTCCTGATATTATCAGTGGTGAAAACCTACCAATCAAATCCTCTTTCTGGGATGTGACCAAGCAATGGAAGCAGCAAAGAGCCGAATTACGGACCTTTTTATTGGGTCTCAGCGAACCACAATTGAAAGGAGAAATATACAAACATCCTATTTTTGGACGCTCAGATGCCCACGGATTACTCAAATTTTATTTGCTGCACATCAAACGACACGAAAAACAAATCAATCGCCTTTTGTCTTATTATAAATGTTAATTTTAATGTGTTTAAAAAATAAGACATCCTAACAATGTATCTTTTGCCCGTTCGTTACATTATGAGAACGTAACGCGTCGCAATTTTAACCTCCCAGCCAATAGAATTCTATAAAGAGAAGCCTACGATGACGTTTAGACCAATAATTATTTTTTGTTTACTAATATTTGCTACCGCAGAATTGTCGGCTCAGCGAGCCTTTCCTGTTAAGGTCAATAATCTCTGGGGACTGATGGATGCCGATGGGGAAATTATCATTACACCGGCTTACGAAGCAATAGGTGAATTTAAAAAATTTGGTTACGCGGTCATGCAACGAGAAAAGAAAGTAGGCGTAATCAACGAGTTTGGTCGAGAGGTGATAGCACCTCGTTATCAAGATATAAAAGTATTAGACTCTACGCTTTTTGCCGTAATGATAGCGGAGGATTGGATGGTCATAAATTTGGAGGAAGCTGTGATTCTTGAAAAAGGGTATGAGCGGGTCCAAATTTGGTCTAAAAAATACTTAGGCTACCGCCAAAATGGTAAATGGGGTGTGCGGGCAGTCAATGGTGATCCGGTTATCTCCCCTGCCTATGAAGATCTTACGTATTTGCCTAGCGGTTATTTTCAATCTGTAGCGGGAAACAAATTTGGATTGTTGACAGAAAAAGGGGAAATGATTCTTCCACCGGAATACGATCAGATTCAACCTGTTGGAGATAGTCTATTTTTCTGTCGTCAAAAACATAATTGGGGGGCTGTTAATCAAGAAGGCAGTTGGCTTATTCCGGTAGCTTATCAGCAATTCAACAAAATTTCCGATCATTTTTATCGCTTAAAGAAAGACAAAAATACTTATGCTTACGCAGTTGCGACGGAATCCCTGATCACTGGAGCAGACTATGATGATTTTTATCCCTTTTCTAAAGATAAAATCCTTTGTAAAAAAGATCGATTGCTGGGTTTATTAAATGAGTCAGGCGATGAAATTCTACCGGCTGCTTACAACGAAATACAACCCTTTGGTGAGCATGCCTACCGCTTCCGTCGCGGAAATGGCTGGGGTATTATTTCTGGAGCACAAGAGATTATCTTGTCTGCGGAATTTTCCTGGATAGGTCGTCCAAATCCCAATACTGCTTTGGTCCGAAACGGTGGTAATTTTGGTGCCTTAGATTTGAATGGTAACCTCATAATCCCGATAGAATATGATCGGATAGAATGGAACGGAAACCAAGCACGAGCATTTAAAGGGGAAACCTTAAAATTGTATGATTTTGACGAAAGTGGAACTGAACAAACTAGTAATGAGTTTAAAAAACATTTTACGATTACCATTGGTGGTCAACGTGCGTCACGGATTATTATGCCAACCCTTACGGAGGATCCAGATTTTGCGCTGGAAAATTTTGAGTGGTTTTATTCCTCTGCGGATGATAAATGGGGGCTGCGGAAATTAAGTGATGGTAGTATTCAAATCGAACCTTCTTTCCATACGATCCGAGTTGAACGACGACATAATTTGACAATCGTAGGAATTGAAAATTATAACCACTACAATTTTGAAAAGACGCATTATCGCTTTGATATGGTTTACGGAATAGTGAATAATGAAGTAGGTCTGCTCGTAACAGGAGTGGATATGCTAGATATTCGTCTGTCGGATTTTTCTGAAGGCAGTCGAGTGGCAAGATGTGTTTTTTCCAGTGGACGACATGGATTGATTAGTAATAATCCCATTGGTTTATTTGTCAAAAAAGATTACGCTTATATCGGTGATTTTCACGACGGAGTGGCTCGAATGAGTATCAAAGGTCGTCTATCAGGAAAACTAAAAGCTGGCCGAGATCATCTTGAAAACCTGAACGATTATTTGGATAAATTGATGTCCGGTAATTATATGGTAGACTATACACTTTACGATCAGGAATTTGAAACGCAGGCCGGATTGGTCTGCGAGGGTTGTGAATTTGGATACGTGGATACCGTCGGGAATGTAATCGTACAACCTCAGTTTTCGGTGGCCGAAAATTTTGTCAATGAGGTTGGAATCGTAAAAAAAGAACAAAAATGGGGCATGGTCGATGCCACTGGAAAGATGCTAATTCCCTGTAAATTTGACCGAGTAGACTTTTTAGAAAATACAGATAATAAGATTATTAGAATCTCCAATAATAGTCAACGATATGGCGTAATCGATACATTGGGTGAAGTTGTAGTTGATTTAAAATATGATAAAATAGGTATTTTTAAAGAAGGTCGATTGGCTGTTATGCGAAATGGAAAATGGGGTTTTGTTGACCCCTCTGGTCATGAGATCATTCCATGCCGCTATTCTAAAGTAAATGATTTTTCTAATAAATTGGCTTCGGTCAAGTTGGGTCGAAAGTGGGGTTTTATTGATCAGCAAGGGAAGGTGGTGATTGATTTTAAATATCGAAAAGTTGGAAATTTTTCTGATGGTCTGGCTTGGGTAGCTACCATCAAAGGGGTGGGGTACATAGACTTGAAAGGAGAATTAGCTATTCCGCTTAATTTTAGCAAAGCCTACGATTTTGAACAAAATGTGGCGAGGGTAGTGGTGAATGGAGAATGGGGCCTAATCAACAAAGTCGGTAAGTATTTTCTGAAACCTAAATATTCTAAAATTACCAAATTTAGTGAGCACGGCACCGCCGTAGTTCGGATGGGGTCAAGCAATTTTAAATACGGTTTGATCAATCGAACTGGGAATATACTCACCAATAAAAAGTATAAAAGAATAGGCATTTTTAGCGAAGGCATGGCTCCCGTAAGACATAAGGGACTGTACGGATTTATTAATAGTCGGGGTAAATTGGTCATCGAGCCACGTTACTCAAAAATTTCAGGCTTCCATAACGGCAGAGCGATGGTGCAGCGCGAAGGGGAATGTGGTTACGTCAACAAAAGAGGAGAAGAGGTCATCGATCTAGAATATTCAAAATGCCTAGATTTCGCGGAGGATCGGGCGGTAGTTTATCACGGCTATCGACAAGGAGGCATCATTGATACGATGGGGCAATACATTGTAGACCCAAATGTAAATAGATTGTTGGATTTCAGTAACGGTCATGGCTTAGTACGTGATCAGCATTACCGTTTTTATTATATATCAGAAGGTTCCCATCAATCTGATGCGTATTACCAACAAGCCGGAGAATTTCGTTATGGTGTAGCTGTCGTCCAAAAAAATGACAAATGGGGAATCATTAATCAACGTGGTATCGAAGTCATTCCACCCAAATATGATAAAATAGAAGCCTTTAAAGATGGCTACGCCATTATCCGAATCAAACGTTTTTCTGGTCTCACCAACCTCAACGGAGAAATCATCATCCAACCAGAATACGAATATATTAGCTACGCTGGTAAAGGTTTATTCCGTATCGAGCAGGGCGATAAGATTGGGTATTTTAGTTCTGAGGGGGAATGGGTTTGGGGGTTGAGGGAGTAGGCTGGTTCAAATTCAATGGCAATTTCAATTTCAATCGCAATTTTAGAAAAGTTTTGTTGCTCGTTTACACCTGCCTGCGGCAGGCAAGGCGTCTATGTGTAGAAACGAAAACTTGTACCTATTTTACTCTTGAAATTAAACCAAGAGCTTACGCTTTTTGTATCTTCACCTAGAGGTGAAAACGAGCGCTTGGCTTTAGAACGATCCTTTCAAGAAGCTTGAAAAATCAAGATGATTTTGAAAATGAAGAGGAAATGATTTTTTTAGTAAAACTATTTATCCTAAAAATTTATAGTAAAATGGATATTGTGAAAATGTTAATATTTTATATTGAATCTGATGATAAGTATCAAGAGTTAGAGCATTTATATAAGGTTGAAAAAAGGATAGGAGTTCCTTATTTGAGATCATTGGTTACAAATATTTTAGGTTGGATTAGAGTAAGAACAATATTTAAAAAATCTAAACCATTTAGGTTGAAAAATGAGATGCAAGTAGAGCATATGAAAATTTTGATTCGTAATTATGAAGCATTTGGAGATATATTTATATTACTAGACAATAGTTTGGATTTTTTAGATACGTTGCCACGTGCAGAAGTCTTGAAAATTGAGGAATATGTTTATGAAAATTTTAATCTTAAGCTGAGAACGTGAATGTTTCTGGATGTGATCCTACAAAATCAAGTCAAAGCTTGATTACACGAACGCTCTAATATAGATTAGTTGTTGTGATGGACTGGCGACGATTTTTTTATCTCTGAATAACTAAAGACCTAGGAATGGATTCATTATTAATCGTAAGAAAATAATACCCAGCCGCCAAATCACCCACCGATAATTCCTTCTTTCGTAGCGCCAAACTTGTAGAAAAGGATTCTTCATAAATAGTTTGTCCAACTAAATTGACCAACTTAATATGTGTCAACAAGTTTTCACCTTCTATTTCAATTTGTATTTTGTCGTTGATAGGATTGGGATAGACCTTAATAGAAGTGTCTAATTCTAACCCGTCTTCGATTGATGTAACCATACACAAGTCTTCTATTTCTGCTTCAGTGGCACATCCGGTAGCGTTGTTAGAGGCAAACAATTTTTCGGTATAGTTTTCCACTAAATTGCAAAAGCCTGGTACAGAACAAAAAGAAAGTAGGGGATTGTTATTGATGTTTACACTTTCTGATGGTACATAATCATAAGCACTTAATCCAGATAAAGAGGTTAATACTGGATTGTTGAAAATACTGAAATTATCTTCTGTAATAGCAAAACTTGATAATCCATCCACATTTGTCAACGAATTATTATTCCCAAGGCTAAAACTTCTGGCAAAGGAAAAATTTTCTAAACCCGACAAATCCAGCAAAGCAGGATTGTTTCTAAGGTTAAAACTGCCATCTACAAAGTTGAATTTTTCCAAACCGGTAACATGTTCAAGGGCATTGTTATTTATGATGGAGAAAAAAGGACCGATGCCTTCGATTCCGTTGCCAACGCTTTCTAAATTATCAAGTCCCGATAAATTCAATAGAGCATTATTATCTCGAATGGTGAATTCCTCAACGACACTCGTGAGCCCTGTCATACCCATTAAATTAACGAGTGAGCTGTTATTTTGAATAGTAAAAAAGATTACCGTCGCTAAGTTTTCTAAACCAACCAAATTCGTTAAATTAGGATTATCCAAAATGTCGAAATATTCCACAGTTGAAAGACCTTGTAACCCATCTAAATTAGTGCAGCTATTATTTTGTATTAGAATTCTTTCAGGTGTTAATGGACCACCTAGCCCCTCTAAATTAACCAAACCTGGATTATTGATGATGGTTAACTCATTCATGTTAAGGTTTGACAATCCCATTAGATTAGGTAAAATAAGATTGTCCTCGACGGTCAATTCTCCCGCAAAATTGATGGAACTTGCTCCATTTAAACTGGTTAAAATAGGATTATTAGCAATTCTAAACTCGTCATCAATCCGATTTAAATTATCAATTCCTTCTAAATCTTCGAGCACCAAACAATTTGTAACAACAAATCTTCCATTTACCCTTGTCAAATTATTTAGTCCTTCCAGGCTGGCTAATAAGGGTCCACTTACAGAGAGGCGATCTGTCAACATTCCAGAACCAACCGTAGTTAAAGATTCTAATCCAGCTAAGCTAGTTATGGCAGGACCATTAATCTCTAATTTTCGAGTGACGGTTGTGAGATTAGGAAAAGTACTTAGATCAGTGATCGTTGGTGCGGCCGTAAAGAAGATTAATTTTGCAGAGGTGAGTCCTTCAAAGCCACTGCTATTGGTAATACTATTATTATTACCAATAAAGCCCTCATCAAAATGAGTTATATTATGTAAGCCAGTATAAGAAGTGATGGAGGTATTTCCAATTATTAAGACGCTATTTATTCGGACGATATTACTAAGAGGACTGAGATCAGTAATATCAAGTCCATTGATGGTCATCACTTCGGTTATTACCGAACAATTGGGATAAATGATGGGAAAGCTATCTACTTCAGATTGCGTACTTAGCGTAATCTCTGTAGTTGGGCATTGGGCAGATATACCTTTTAAAAAAAGACAAAAGATAATGCTTAAAAACAGGTGGAGTGTCTTTAGATTTTTCATTCGCTGAAATATTTTCTTAGATGTAGAAATGCCACAAAGGGTGAAGTAAATGACTGAGGACCTTACTTACTTACATTTCATATGATATAAATCTAATATCTACAAATAGCATACCTCCTTATCGTTGAATAATTAAAGGGGAAGGAATTGGTTGATGATTAATGGTTAGATAATAATACCCAGGCGCCAAGTCAGCTACCGATACTTCCTTTTGACGTAAAGCCAAGTTTGACGCAAAGTTTACTTCGTAAACGGTTTGGCCAACTAAATTGACCAGCTTAAAATGGTTTAACGTATTATCATTATCCATTTGAACCTGTATTTTACCGTTGGCAGGATTGGGATAAATAATTGGATGATCGGATGCTAACGCAACAGAAACAATATTAGAATAACTGTATTCACCATCAAAATCAGTTTGTTGAATTTTGTAATAATTATGGCCTTTAGTAGGATTGGTATCCACTACTTTATATGCTTGTAAGACCACACTATTACCAGCACCTGCGATAGTTTGGCCATTGGTCCAGCTCCGTCCGTCGAGTGAATGTAAAATGGTAAAATGACTATTATTGGTTTCGGATTGCGTTTCCCATGTTAACAGAACATGGTTATCCGCATCCAGTGAAGCTTGTAATTCCATTCCTTCTACGGGAAGGGCAAGTGTACAAGTACTTTCTATTTCTGCTTCGTTGGCACAACCGGGGGCATTGTTTGAGGCGTATAGTTTTTCAGTATAGTTTTCAACTAAATTGCAAAAACCCGGTACTGAGCAGAATGAGAGTAAAGGATTATTATTAATGTATACAGCTTCCGAAGGGACATAATTATAGGCACTTAATCCGGCAAGAGAGGTTAAAACAGGATTATTAGAGATACCAAAGTTATCTTCACTAACCGATAAACTAGAAAGTCCATCCACATTTGTCAAGGAGGCATTGTTGCTGATACTGAAACCTCTGGCAAAGGAAAAATTTTCCAAGCCCGACATGTCAAGTAAAACAGGATTTCCTCCAATGTTAAAGTCACCATCTACATAGTTGAAATTTTCTAAGCCAGTAAGATGTTCTAGGGCATCGTTATTTGAAATATAAAAAAACGGTAGGATACCGACGATTCCGTTGCCTACGCCTTCGAGGTTATCAAGTCCTGATAAATTAACTAGGGCATCGTTATCCCTAATGGTAAATTCTTCCACCACTTCTGTGAGTCCAGTTAGTCCATTTAAACTTAGAAGACCGATGTTATTTTCTATAACAAAAAAGTTAACGGTTTCTAAATTATCTAATCCAGTCAGACTTGTTAAATTTGGATTGTCCAAAATATCAAAGTATTCTACAGAAGAAAGACCTTGTAAACCATCTAGATTAGTAAGACTATTGTTTTGGATTAATATTCTGTCAGGTGTTAAGGAACTACCCAATCCAGTTAAATTTGTAAGTCCTGGACTATCGATGATCGTAAGCTCGTTCGTGTTGAGGTTTGTCAGCCCCATTAGATTAGGAAGTATTGCATTGTTTTCTATGGTCAACTCTCCTGCAAAGGTGATTGAACTTGCGCCATTTAGACTAGTTAAAATAGGATTATTCGCAATTCTAAATTCGTCATCAATTCGATTTAAATTATCAATTCCTGTCAAGTCTTGGAGCATCGGACAATTGAAGATAGAAAACCTTCCATTTATTCTTGTTAAATTATTTAGTCCTTCTAGGCTGGCTAAGACATCACCACCCACTGACAGCCGATCGGTCAACATTCCAGAACCTACGGTGGTTAAGGATTCTAAGCCCATCAAACTAGTTAATGCTGGACCACCCACCGAAAGTTTTCGAGTGACCGTCTCAAGATTTGAAAAAATAGTGAGGTCCGTGATCGTTGGGGCAGCAGTAAAGAAAATTAATTTTGCAGAGGTTAGTCCTTCAAATCCAGTATTACTGGTAACACTATTATTATTGCCAATATAAGCTTCATCAATATGGGTTATATTATGTAAGCCAGTATAGGAGGTGATAGAGGTATTGCCAAGAACTAAGACGCTATTTATTTGGGTAAGAACGCCCAGACCATTAAGGTTTGTAATGTCGAGCCCATCAATCCACAAAACTTCTGAAAAGACACTACAACCTGGATAGTCTGTAGCAAAAGCATCAACTTCTGCTTGAGTGCTTAATGTAATGTCTGAAGTTGGGCATTGTGCTTGGGAAGTCTGATTGACAAAAAGAAAGGTAACCCCCAAAAAGAGTGTAAGTAGTTTTAGGTTTTTCATATCTCTTAATATTAATTATAATACTTATCTAAAAATAGGGAAAAAAAATGAAAGACAACTGCTGGGTTGGAGATTTATTTTAGCATAAAGAGGGGTAGATCATTCTTATTAAGGTAAATAAAAAGTAAGAACCACAAGAAATCATTCCTTGTGGCTCTATTAAACATCCTATTTTTTCTGACTATA
>CAZYAC010000069.1:0-16917 GCA_964645475.1 uncultured Saprospiraceae bacterium
CTTTATATAACACATTGTTTTTTAAGTGTTGTTCTTCATAATATGAGAAGTATTTTGATGTTTTTTTTATCTCTTTCTTAGAAGGAAATGTGGGATTCGAATACATTGACAAATACAATCGACGAGAAAAGGTTAGAACTTATAAGCGATTTCGTAGTGCTTTAAATAAATTGGAAAAATACCTTAACGGAAGAGAATTCTTGATGGAGGATATGGATATTGCCTTTCTAAAGAAATACGAAAGATATATTCGGAATGAGTTTGGAAACTGTACGAATACCGTCAATACGGATTTCAAATCCTTTCGACGGATTATCAATGAAGCCATCGAGCTAGATTTATTCCCTTATTCTAAAAATCCATTTAATCGCTATAAGCTAGGATGGGAAAAAACCAAAAAGGTATTCCTTACTGAAAATGAATTAAAAGCTTTTGAAGAGTTTAAAGCCGAACCTGGTTCTAAACGAGCGCTTCATCAAGATATATTCGTATTTGCATGTACGGTTGGCGGCTTGAGAATATCTGACCTATGTTGTCTAAAGTGGATTAATTTCGATGGCGTCCATATCATGTGTTCGACCATTAAGACTGGGAGTGTGGTATCTATCAAGGTTCCGAAGAAGGGATTAGCCATTCTTGAAAAGTATAAAAAAGAGGGTAATAAGCCCGGAGATTATATTTTTCCCATCATGAAGGAAGGATTAGATTATTCCGATCCAGTCATCCGGCAAAATATGATCAACTCCCGCAATGTTTATGCGAATAAAGATTTAAAGTTTATTGCTACTAGTATTGGTCTGGGAAAGCATATTTCATTTCATAGTTCAAGACACACATGGGCTACTAGAGCGCTTCGTAAAGGTATGCGGATTGAGTATGTGTCGCGGTTGATGGGGCATGCTTCGATAAGGACTACGCAGGTTTATGCGAAGATTGTCAATGAGGATTTAGATAAGGCGATGGGGGTTTTTGATGAGTGAGGGGGAGGATTCATTTTAGATGATTCTCTAGATTAATCTTCATTAAGTAGTATATTCTTTTAATTTCCAATCTGGTATAAGAAATATATTTATTTTTGAGACGGTGTCTTTAATAAAAAGTTTTTTATCCTGAGCCATGAAACCATTAAACTTAAATTGATGACTATAAAATTCTTGAAAGTAAAATGTGGAGATTCGATTTTGATAAACTTCAAGGATGCTGATGGTGTCTCTCGAAATTTAATAATAGATACAGGGCATCATCGAAAAAACATATACCCTAATTTTTTTCAAGAAGTCAAAAAAATCGTTGGTCGAAATGAAAAGATTGACCTACTTATCTTAACTCATAGAGACGATGACCATATTGGAGGAATATGGAAATTACTAAATAACAAGGATTTTAATTTTCTTTCTTCCATCGAAGAAATCTGGCTTAATCATTCTATAAAATCATCTTTTACTAGTTCTAGAATTTCTTTAGGCAAAGCAGTTGATTTAAAGAAATTACTTCAAGCATCGGATAAATGTCCAACATATCCAGTTACTACCGAAATGAGTTCGCGCGATTTTTTTGGAGCAAGATTGATTATACTTTCTCCAGATAAAAAAAGCTATGACAAAGAAGTTAAGAATTTTGAAAAAGAAGAGAAGAATAGAAAAATATCTAAAAGAGTAAGTGATCATAATAAATCTATTGCTACAATTGAAACAATAATGACTGATTTTAAGGAAGATACTTCTATTTCAAATGGAAGTAGTATTGCCCTTCTCTTAGAATATAAAAACAAAAAAGGTCTATTGTTAGCAGACGCTCATCCCTCAGTTATAATAAAAACATTAAAGCAGTTAGGGTATTCGAAAGACAATAAGATAAAAACAGACTTTTTAAAAGTTAGTCACCATGGAGGAAAGTTTAATACTTCACTTGAACTTCTTTCTACGATAGATTGCCAACATTTTATTTTTTCAACTAACGGAAAAAATGGCTATAATTTACCAAATAAAGAAACTATCGTTCGAATTATTAAGAATCCGGAAAGAAGACCTAATGAAAAAATATACATCTATTTTACCGAACATGATAAAGTACTTGAAGAAATATTTAAGATAGATAACAACCCATTTGAGGAAAGTAATTTTGAAATTATTTTCCAGAGAGAAAATGAATTATTGACTTTTAGCTTTTAGTGCTCAAACATGATAGAAAAACCAATACTCTCAACGCAGATTAAAATTTTAACTGTAAAAATCTCTTCCTCTGAAACTGAGGAGTTAGGCAGTGGAATAATTTATTTACCTAAATTACAGGAGGATAAAATTTTTATCATTACAGCAAAGCATTGTATTTGTGGTCAAGAATTTTCTTTTACTCCAGAGTCTGGAGATATTAAGGTGGAAGTCTTTAGCGAAAAAAAACAAGACTATTTAACCTATCAATTAACTCTAGCTGATCAGTTGCTTTATTTTGAAGGAAACCAAAAGGACCTTGCTATTCTCATTATAGATAAAAATAAGTTTCCTATATCAACTAAAAATATCCCTTTCATTCAATTAGTTGAAGATTCTATAGGTATAAGAAATTCAGCAATTTTTGGATTCCCGAATGGATCACCCAATAGCGCCTTGGAACGCGTTGATACATTTCTTCAACTTCCTAGCGAAAACTTTATTTGGAAAGCAGAAACTCAAAGAAACCTTCAATCTGAAGAATCTGATTCGACAAAAACTTCAGTACAAGGATTTTCTGGCAGTGGTTTTATACTTAATACATTAAATGAATATTTTTTATTTGGGATCGTTACAGATTTTACGGAATGGAACAGGTTACTTGGTGCCAGAATAAAGTTAGTAAACCTTTTGCTAAAAGAACATAACTATCCTGCTGAACCATTACACGAAATTGAGTTAGACGATAAGGTAAAAAAAGAAATAGATCTCCGCTACAGAGATTATGAGACTAACCATAAAAGCATCAAAGAAAAAAACTTTCTAGGAAATAAGAAAATAATACTTTTTATCAGTATTCTTTTAGTTATTGGTTCTTTAATTGTACTGAAGTCTTTTGGAGAAACTATCCCTTTAGACCAAAAACTGTGTATAAAGCCATTTAAAAAAGATGGAAATTTTAAGATATTAATACTGCCATTCAGTAAAAATGGAACAGATGAAAAAGGAGATTTAGGAGCTGAGATCAAACCAATGTTTGAGGATGTTATTATTGATTATGATCTGAATTTAGAGCTTCATTATTTAGAATCTGTAAGCGTTGGTCTTTCTATGAGTAAGGAAATGAGAGATTCCTTAAGACAATGTAATGATGCAGATATTATTATTTACGGAAGTAAATGGTATAGTGAAGATAGCGGACAAGGGAGGATTACTGTGAAATACGACATAGATAGCTCATTTCCGGATATAGATGAGTTACCATTTGATGGAGAAATGTTTAAGGAGCAAGAAAAATCTCCATTAGGCTTAATAGGAAAAATTGAAAACCGATTCTTTACACGTGAATTAGAAGATCTACAACGGATTGAGCAATTAATTTTTTGGCTTTCGTGTTTATCTGAACGAGGGAAAGGAAATAACGCGAAAGCAAATTTACTTATAGAAAAAGCACTGTTTTATGATTCTACAAATGTAAATTTCTCTGGTTTAAAAGTTGCTTGCCTTGTTAACCTGAATAAATCAAAGGAAGCTGAATCTTTTATGAATGATATACTTCAAAGAAATTCAAATAATGAATTATTCTTATTACTAAATATACAGCTTCAATGTTATTTAAATAATAATGAAAACTTAAATAATGGATATAGTAGGTTGGTGAAAATTGCAAAGAGTGATGACGTTTTGGAATTAGGTCATCATTATTTTTACTACTATAAGATTTTTCACGAAAATACGGAAGAAGTACTGAAAACTATAGAAGAGGAAATTGAAAAAAAACCGGATAGTAAAGCCTGGAAAGAACTGAAAATAGTTTGTATATCTTCTAATTTTAAGAAAGGAGATACAAAAGGATTGGAATTTATCGATGATTTTTTGAAGAAGGATAGTAGCGATATTGGAGCTAATGCGATGATGGCTATAAGTTTATGTAGTGACAATCAGTTCGATGAAGCAAATACATATGTAGATAGAGCAATAGAGTTGCATCGTGTGGAAAAAGTAATAACGACTGGAGGGTTTAGATCATTAATTAGATATGATTTATCGTCTTTATTGAATATAAAAGGAATAATTACTCTTGGACTGGGAGACCGAGAAGAAGCTATCAAGTATTTTGATTTAGCTATAGAGCTCGATAGTTCAAAAGCTATTTACTGGCATCACAAGGGAAACCTCGTTGGTCAGATTAGTGGAGATTATAAGACCGCCTTACCATTTTATAAAAAAGCGATCCAGGTAGACACTAATTACAATATAATATATTTCCAACTTGCGCAAATGTATATTGCTGAAAACGAATTAGATAGTGGAAAATATTACTTGAATGAATATTACTCAATGGGAGGTATAAGGAATGCAGAGACTTATCTTCTTGAAGGACAAATACTTGCTTTTAGTAAAAAGTATAGAAAAGTAATCGACAGGTGCTTAACTGGACTTACCTATGATTCGTCTAATTTTTACTTATACGAATTAATTGGATCGAGTTATAGTCCTTTAGGTAAATTGGATAGTTTTCAGTTCTATTTAGAAAAGGCACTCAGCCATAAAAAAGATTATATAGATTTTAGAATGTTTAGAGATAATAAAGACTCTAATGAATTACTACAAGCATTATATTCGAGCTATTCTTTATCAGGTGATTTATTAAAAGCCTATTATACTAATGAAAAATTAATAGAGAAAAATCCATCAAATGAAGAATATTTCGAACGTAAAATTGTTGACCTAGTGAACTTGGGGTGGCATGAGGAATTTTTAAGGTTATTAGATCAAGAGTTAGAAAACAGTAGAGAAGATCCAAGTAAATTTAGTCCTACGTTTGTTTTATATCTAAATACAATATCCTTATATCTTTGCCACAACACTTTGAAGGATGAAGATTATACGTCACTTTCTTCAAAAGGATTGTATTTGTTGGCATTTCGTGCGAATATGTATGCTTGCTCTGGAGAAAGGAAGAAAGCTTTAGAAGATATCAATTTATTTAATGAAAAGAATAAAAACGAATATCCAAAAGCTACTGCTTTTATGTTCAGAGCTTTGGCTTTACTAGATAGTCAAAGCGGTAATAAAAATGATGCGTTAATCGAAATAGATAGAGGAATTAAAATTCTAGAAGGTGAAAATGTTAAAGTAGAAATTCCATTTAATGATAGTTTGAAAATGCTAAGTCCAAATATCCTGAATCCAGAGTTAATCGAATTTTATCTCACTAGAACTCAAATATGTCTGGATGGAAAAGATTTAACTTGTGCTAAGAAGTCGATTCAAATAGCAAAAAAACTTACTCCCGATTATCATAGAATCACTAAATACGAATTATTAATTAAAATGACAGAACAAACTAATATATAAGATATGATAGAATATTTTAACGTAGACAAACTGCTCTTAAAAAATCAAAGGACTTGTTTGATAGGACTGTGCAAGATTTTTTATCGTTTTACACGGAAAATATGCTTCATTAAGTGATGTGTTTACATTTGGATTTCCCTTTGGACTTAAGTTAGAAGGAGATAGACATGGAGAGGTGTATATAAGGTCTTTAAAAGGATATATTGTTTGCTCATATGAGCGTAAAGTTCTTAGCTCAGAAAAAGTAAAATGCTATGAGCTATCCATGCATTGCCCGAGAGGGATATCTGGGGCTCCCTTATTATCAAATGAAAAGCCTGGAGGCTTGATCGGTGTAGTGGTTGGCAATGCAAATTCTGAAATTGAAATTTCCTACGAAGAAGAAGCTGAGGAAGATGAAAATTTGAAAATAATTCAACGAAAAACAGAAATAGTCAGGTATGGAATTGCAATCCAAAGTTGTGAAATTATGGAACTTCATTCTAAACTTCTTGGAAAAAAAATCAAAGATCATTTAATCGAGTATAATTTACTTGACTAATCTCCACTAAAATTCTCAGAAATATACTTCAAAGCCTCACTAATCTTAAGGCTCGTCGTAGACGGTCCGGTTCGGATGTAAAACATCTTCTGCTCATTATGTTTAACGAATGTGGGGAATCATTAGAACTCCTTTTAATAAAATAAGGCTCACCCCAACCGCTCAACCTTCCAAACCACCCTCCAAATCGTCACGCCCTTCGGATCCAAAAAATCTGCCTTCCCATTCCAGTCCGTCAATTTATAAGAACCCTTCTGCTTCCCAAAAATCACCTTCTCCACCTGCCGAACAATCAGCAAACCATCAATCGCCATCAGATACCATTTCCCATTTTCAAAACGACCTTCGAGATCAGCAGCTACCACAATCAACGTAGACTCAATAATCCCCGGAGGCAAGTCGCTCGCGGTCTTATAACCAATCGCATCCTCATGCTGCAGACCAGGAATAAAAACATATTTAGGAACCTTAGGACGAATTTTAAAAGTCAGCATCTCGGTCGTCGTCAAGATCGGGACGAACTTCCCGTCTCCAAGTTCCTTAGGCATGGACATGGATTGACTCCCTTCTCCAGTCACCAACCAAGAGTAACTTACGTCAAACAATTCAGCAACTCGTTCCAAGTTGTTGCGGTGCATTTTGCTAGCCCCACGTTCCGCGCTGGACCATGCTTGTGGGGTAACTCCTAGCAATTTGGCGGCTTCTCGTTGGGTTAAACCTTTGTTTTTTCGGGCGATTTTTAGTCTAGATGGTTCCATATAAAGCAATTGAAAGCATTTGTTGTTTTTGTTTGTAAAAACAAATAAAAAATGTTATAATTGTAAGTGTTTTATATTTAAAAACAAGTAAAAGGTTAATATCCTACTTAATCACCAAACTACCTTTATTATGGCGAAAAAAAAAGCTACTAGAAAAAAAATTACCTCCCGAAAAATCACCAGAAAACCGACTACCAAATCTCAATTAAAGCGACAAGATCTTGTAGCCATTGCAAAGCTTGCCAAGCTGAGTATTTCTACGCTAGTCAAATGGCATGGCGGAACCTTACCCGTTAAGCCCGAAACCGAATTAAAAATCTTCGAAGCCACCGAACAGTATTACGAACAGGAAGCGTTGAGACTCGAAGAGCATCTTGAAAATTTAACCACAATCGAAAATCGGATCGCTGCCAAGAAAACAACTGTAAAGGCGATTATTAAAAATATGAAAAGTAAAAAGTAAAAGAGAGTAGACCAGATTTTTCCTTGTCAGTATCTGGTTTTTGTCTTTATAAAGAAGTTGTTTTTTATGACTCGATGTGTTTCTATATTTTTTGTTTGTTTATCATTGTGCGCTCCTGATGAAAGTCGGGAGCGATTTTTTCTTCCTGACCAGGTACTTGAATATTAGAAGGCCATCCCAAAACCATGAAACCAAATAATTCTCCACTCTACATCTGGGCTACTGAAATCAAGGCGCTTTGTCCCCATACTGGAGAACTGCTCACCTGGGGCGGTCCACAGATCGAGGCTTTGACAAAAGACGTCGCTCAATTATGGTGCGATGAAAATCTAGGTTACCTGAAAGTGATCGGTCGTTTGACAATGACGGTTCCTGGTAAGCGGGATGAAAACGGGGAAATTATTCCGGATTGGGATAATGCCGTGGATCTTGATGAGGGGCGGTGGAATTAAAAAATAGAATCACATAAAAGAATCATAAGCAACGGTACCAAGTAAAATTTACTCACTTCAAAACATATAGCTTATGTGTACATTTATCATTGCTCTACTTATTCAATTAGGAACTATTACTGCCGCTTTCAATTTCAACGCTTAAGAATACGACCAGCAGACGAGTTCTTATCAAGGACAAAGTAGCATCATTAAGGACGAGATCGTTTATTAATTTTTAAATAACTTCTTCATTATAAACTCGTTCATTTTTTTATTAGGTGGGCAAGTTGTTTTATTGAGGAGCTTTTATATTAATAATGCGGTGGGTCTTGATGAGGGGGCAGTGAAATTGAGTCTCAATATCATCGCTCCATCTTTTAATACTTTACAACCTTCTCTCTAAGTACTCTTTTGATTTTCTAATCCAACACATCATAAAGCAAACCCCACTAACAAAGCCTTCTCTCCTATACATCAAATACAAATTTTAACGTCTTAACCAAACACCAAAACCCCAATGGTATCATAAATATTCAAAATACCCCAACCTCCTAAAGTTCCCTCGATTTAAAAAAAGTGTTATTTTAAAATGAGGTGGTTTTTGAGTCTGATAATAGCCATTTTACTTTTTACTCCCAATTTGTAGTACCTAGTATTTCGTACAAAACAGGTATATTTGTTGTTTTAATCAAGTGAAAAATGAGATAAATTTTGATGGCTGTTTTTAAAAAACTTAATATGAGGTTATTTTTTATTATTTCTTTCATGGTATTGGGCTTTCAAGGGAAGGCACAGTTTAGTTCTTCTATACTCATAGATCGAAATGTTGTGGTGACAGATTGGGAAATGTGTGATTTTAATAACGATGGACTCCTGGATGTATTTGGAGATTCCAGATTTATATACTTTCAAGATGAAGCTGGATCAGTAGGATCTGCTACAGAAGTGTCTGGCATGAGAACCATTGTAGAAGTAGGTGATATAAATGAAGATGGCGCGTACGAAATTTTTGCAGTGGATAATTCCAATAATTTATATCTTAACCTCAACGATGGGACTGGTGTATTTACCCCAATTTTGCTAACTGATTTTAATACAGATATAATAGAATTGGGTGATTTTGATGGAAATGGCTTACTAGATATTCTAATCAATTCGACTGTAATAAAATTTCAATTGACCACAGGAGGTACTGATTTTAGTACTATGTTCGTTACCGGAAATAATCCTGTTGATCATAGAGATAAACCAACCGTAATTTTTGATTCTGATAATGATGGTAAGGATGAGTTATGGTATTATAAAGCAACAACGAATACCCTTTTTAAAACGGAGTATCAGTCAGATGGAAGCCTAATTCGAACGGCTGCATTTATTACTACTGAGCAAGCTGTAAGTTTTAATATTTTCGATCTTGATCAGGATGGTACCGATGAATTAATACTTAATTATGAGAACAGCGGAGATACAGAATACCAACTTCATCAAAGCCTAGGTAATGGAGTTTTTGAAGAAACCCCTTATCAAAGCTTCCAAGTGGAAAATTTTTCTACTAATGAAACTACCATTTTAGATATAGATAATGATGGTCTTCCTGATTTAATCGGAGGGAGGCGTAAGTCTATCTTTGATTTCCATGTAAGTGAATATGCCAAAAATCGAGATAATTTGATTTTTACCTCCGAAGAATTTGATCAAAATTGCCTAATTGCCGATATCAATACGGATGGAAAATTTGATTGTGTTTTTTCTGGAGGATTTCTGCGATCAGAAAAGATTTATGATTATTTTGAATATCGAGAAAGAATTGAGGTAATGGGAGAATATAGAATTGAAAATTTAAATGCCAAAGAAATTCAGCTAGAATTAAATGATCTAAATGGAGATGGCCATGATGATTTATTTTTTGGACAATTTTATAAAGCTTATCTCCCGGATCAAAAAATTTTTAGTAGCCCAAAAATGATAGAAAGTCCGTTTGCTTCTATTAGATATTTAGGAAAATTGGATTTAGGGAATACCGGTTCTCTGGATAATTATTGGGGGCCAACATTCGGACATTCCATAACACGCTCTACGAATATTGGGGCGGACACTTATCTTCCAGACGAGAAAATTATTGATTCGATCATTTATATTAATAACGGAGTAACGGTAGCAGACCTGGACAATGATGGAGATAAAGACGTTATTGGACAACGCTATCCGAATTCAGTTGGAAACGGTAATTATTATTGGTGGAAAAATGACGGTGGTGAATTTCATCGGGTCAGTAAAGTTACTGAAGGAGAACCTCAATCATCTTCCGATGAACTTTGGCCAGTAGATGTAGACCAGGATGGCGATTTGGATGTAATCAAAACAAGCGGTAACGGAAATGATAATCATGAAATATTATTTAGTGAAAATCTGGATGGACAAGGTACTTTTGCAGAAAGTGTACAATGGACGGTTGATTTTACCCTTGGGAATAGTCGACAAATGCATTATTTTACCACTAACACGGCTGGGGAAATAATTGCCTATGGTTTTAGAAGTCAGAACAATGTAAATTATTTTTCCCGCTACCGACTCGAAAATAATGTTTTTATAGAACAGGAGATTTACCTTCAGGGAAGTAACCCGATCTTTATCTACAGGGACGTATTCGACTTTAACAATGACGGTACAGCAAATCTTTTCTACTATGGTGGTGATAATAACAATTTAATGGCGGCCGAGTTACAGGCTGATGGGACACTTGGTGACATACAGCTTATTCACTCCACCATTACCCTTGGAAGTTTTTCGACCTTCGGTTGGGGAGATCCGGATAACGATGGTGATTATGATTTATTTTTACCAAATACATGGTACGAAAACCTTGGTGGTTTTGATAACTGGAAGGATCGGCAAACAATTAATAACTCATCAGAATTTCTTGTTCAAAAATATATTGATGTAGATAATGACCAGGACATTGACCTGTTGGGTCTACATAATAATCGAATAGCCTGGTACGAAAATTATGATGGTAGTGGAAATTTTGGAACAGAGCAAATAATTGGTGACCTGTCAGAGGATTATTCACCTGCATTTTTAAATGACCAATTAATGGTAACGGCAGATTTCAATAATGATGGGACCTCTGATATAATAGTCCATAATTCAAATGGCACTCTTACCCTTTTTAACAACGTGGGAGAAGAAGATAATCTCTTCCCGCTAGACGAAAAACATGTATTGAATAATAACGATACTGATGATATCACCAAAATGATAGCTAATTCATTTACCCCAGATAATTTTCCAGATTTAGTAGCTTTAAAAAACGGAGACATTGTGATTTCTAGGAATGATCCGAACTTCAATGCTTTTACGCAATGGGCTACCATTTTGGATGCCAGTGCGTTTAGTACAAATAGTGGTTTTCTAAATTTTGAAGTTTTGAAAATTGAAGGAGACTATGGAAAGAGCGTCGTTGGTACAATAAATGGGAGCGCCAATAACCAACTATTTTTGACCAGAATGACGGATGCCCCACAGCAGTTTAGCGATCCAGTAGAATTCGAAATACTGGATGATACCGTTCGGGAATTAGACATAGAAATTGGTGATATTGATGGAGATGGGGATGATGACATTGTTGTTAGAGCAAAAGCAGATGGCCTAAATGAAGACCCCTACCTTTACTGGTTCGAGCAGATTGGAGGTGACGAGATTTTTGCCGAAAGAAAATTATTACTTCCTGTTCCTGTTACTAATATAAGTGTAAGTAACAGAGGATTTACATTATTAGATGTTAATGATGACAACAAACTGGATATCCTTATAAGAAATAAAGTGTGTTTTCAGTTGGATAATCTGGAATTTATGGCACCAATTGAAATGGACATAGATCTTGAGAGCTGGGAAAAATATACCTTTGCGGATCTTAATGGGGATGATCTGCCTGAATTTATCATAGAAAATCAAGGAGCATGGTGGGATAACGATAAGACAGAAGCAGCAACCTCTTCCTTTATTAATTTGGGTCAATCTACAAACGTTATTTCAATTTGGGATATTAATGAGGACGGAACTCAGGATATTTACAACTCAAGCGATTCTTACCACGCTAATGAAATTACGAATAGAAAATCTGCTTTTAACTCTGCTTTTATACCCTCAGGTTATTCTATATTAAATAGATCGGTTGAAATAGTTGACATTGATGGGGATGGTAGAGATAATTTAGTGATGCTTCGGGAGGGTAAAATAAACTATTTTCAGGGGGTCAATTATTTTAATAATCCGATCCCGACTTTTTTAAATTTTGGCGGGACTAGTAATAACAGGAATCCAATAATTGCAGATATGGATAATGACGGAGATATGGACATCGTGTACGCTGATAATTATATCTGTCGACTGGAAAGCATTGGTAACTGGAACTGTGAATCTATCTTACCCAACCAGACGGACTTTTCGTTTTTTAATATTGGACTCGGTGACTTCAACAATGATGGTTATCTGGACATCGTAACGCTCAAAGAATCGGGCGTATACCTGGTATATAATCAACAAGGAAATAGCTTTGAAGAGCCTGTTTTAATTTATGAAGGGAATGATGATATTTTTACGTTTGAGCTAAGAGTTGACGACTTAGATCACGATGGAAAGCTGGATATAAGTTTTACTTTCAATGAAGAAATATTAATTCTGTTTCAGGAAAATGGAACTATTTTTCAGGAAGCTATTCTTCCCGCAGAAAACATCTTTATAAATTATCTGACGGGTGATTTAAATCAGGATGGTTTAATTGACTTGATTTATAATGACGGTGAAAAGCTGATGGTTTATTTTCAAACGGCACCCCGAACTTTCACTAATCCCGTTCTACACTACGAAATGGAGAAATATCAGAATGCTTCAAATGTGTACTACCTGAAAATGGAAGATGTAGATAATGATTCAGATCTGGATTTAATTTATAAAATTAAAATAACAGGTAGTCAAGACTTATGGGAATTATACTGGGCCGAAAACGTCCTCAATAGCAATCAGGTGAGTGGTCAGGTATTCTACGACGAAAACCAGAACGGAATTCGGGATACCCTGGAGCAGGGACTACTAAATATTGCACCTGAACTTTCTCCGGAAGGATTTTATACCTACTCGGAACCCAATGGTCGCTATACTTTTTACATATCACCGGGCGAATATAATATTAATTACCAGGAGAATCCAATATGGGATTTGACGACGAACGCTTCGAGCTATCCAGTTTCGGTTCCTGATGATACGATTTTGTACCAGTCTGGTTTTGATTTTGGATTCTATCCTAGTGTCGATCTCCCCAAAGTTATTCCTACGATTACCTCCGGAATTACGCGTTGTAATAGCACGGTCAGATTTTTTGTGGAAGCCATCAATCAAGGAACTCAAATTAATTCCGGTAACTTATTATTCGTTAACTCATCTGATGCGGAGATAGACAGTTTTGACATTGCTCCAGATCTACAACTAGGTCTGGATACTTTTGTCTGGAATTTCGATGAACTCTATCCCTCCAGGAAAATCACCAGAATTGCCTTTCTTAAAATGCCCAGTGAACAGTTCACTGGGAATGAAATACCTTTTAAGGCCATCACTGATATTCAGGATTTAATCACTGATACGACTATCAACACGATCTACGCATACAACCCAATTTTGCTTTGTGCCTATGATCCCAACGATAAGCTAGTCTCTCCAGATCGTTCGGGTGAAACGAATTATACCTTATTTGAAGAAAGTCTTGAGTATACGATTCGATTCCAGAATACGGGAAATGATACCGCTTTTAATATTATCATCCGAGATACCTTAGACCCTAATTTAAACTGGAATACGTTTCAACCACTTTCTTCTAGTCATCCATATACCGTTACTAGAAATGATCAAGGAGCAATCGCCTTTGATTTTAGAAATATCATGTTACCAGATAGTAATGTGAATTTTATCACCAGCCAAGGTTTTGTTAAGTTTTTAATTGACCCAAACGTCGGTCTAAGTGAAAATACAGTTATCGAAAACACTGCTCATATTTACTTTGATTTTAACGCACCAATTTTTACTAATACTATCATCAATACGATGGTTTCTGAATTGCCAACTACCAGTACAAAAAATCAGGATCACTCGTCCTTTCCTCCCATTTCGTTATTTCCAAACCCTTCTAATGGTATCTTTAATTTTGGGATACCGGAAGAGATCTCCCTGCCGCTTACTCTGGTTATTACCGATATGTACGGAAGAGAAACTAAACGACTGGTCATTACCAATAATCGGGAATTCATTTACCGGGACTTTACACTTCACAGTAATGTTTACTTTTATCAATTTTATAATGCAAATAGTGAATTATTGCAGACCGGGAAATTGATAAAGCATTAAAAATAAAACACCCTGAAACGCCGAACTCCTTGTAAATCATCGATTTACAAGGAATTAAATGACAATGTCCGGACAAAGGTGATATTCAACCTTACGATATAAAAAGAAAAACCAAAATAATCAAACAACTTTTAAACCAGTTGGAAGACCATTTACGACTCCCATCTCTAAAACCTTCCCCAAAATAACCCCATACATCATCCGCCCTCGTTCCAATTCCCGTTTCGTATACCGCTTCCGAAAAACCCTATACGGAGGCCGTTTCTGAATCCCATAAATCGTAACCGTTTTCGCTCCAGTCCCATCCAAATAAAACGCCGCCTGACGCTCGTACTCGTATTTCTGACAATCAGCCAAGAACGTATACAGATCTTTTGCTGCCGTAGACTTCAAATCAATCACATGCAAACCTCGCTGATCTTGATAAACAATATCAACCTTCGCCTTACAAGGCAATTTCGTTTTCTTATCGGTCCAAGTAAAAACCTGTTCAACTTCCGTTTCCTCATTTTTCAAAACCCGTTTCAAAAGTCGGTTACGAATCGCAGATTTCTTAGCAGCCAACAAATGGCGAATCGGAGCCGGAGTCAAAAAAACATAATCCTCCACTTCTGCTAATTCGGGTTCCAAGATAATTTGATGCAAAATACTTCCGATCGAAAAAGCCTTCAACGGTCTTGGTCGCTGGATTCCGATCAACTGGTTTTTGATTTGAGACAACCGGCTATTGGAATAAGCGGCGATCGCTCGATACTCTTTATCAGCTCCTGTGTGCGTGGTTATGCCATTTAGGCTTAACCAATTTCCGATTACCGTTTCATTTGGTGGGCGGTTAGCTTTGGCAAATTTTTCATGGATCTGCTTTTGGAGTTGGACCAGGTTGGGCGCAGTTAGATATTGTTGAGGTGTCATCTTTTTTGTGTTTGAAAAAGTCAAAAATGGTGACTCTACCTTTAGAAAATAGAGTCACCTGACTACTAGACATTTTTTGCGAGGGAACTACTCCTTTAGGAGGTTGGGAGGCGAGAAATGGCAAAATGTCTAGTAGTCATTAAGCCACTTCCTCCCGAATAAATCAAGCTGCTTCTTCGAGTTGCGCTACCTCTTCTATTTCTCCTGTCTCCTTATCCGTTGCCGCTTCCAGCTTCTCCGCCTCTACAATACACAAAGGATAGTTTTCCCAAACCACCATCGTATTGGTCGGCTGAATCGTATCCTCACGGAACAACTCAAAATCCTTGGTACTTGCTTTCGCCAGTTTCAAATAATCCACATCTGCAGCCTCGTGCTCAAATTCAGCGATATAATATTTCTCGCCTTTGGCCGTCTGCCGTTCCTGTGGAGTAATCGTGATTTTGATCTCGGTAATTTTCAAATTTTCGTAAAACAATTTCTGCGACATATTGAAAAAATGCTCAACACTATATCCATGCAACATGACACTTGCAACGGCTCCGATATTGTCAATAAAAAACAGTTCTAACCAGCTCCGCTTCGAAGTTCCAAAAAGCGAATCTTTAAAAACTCGATAGGAAATAGGAATTAAAGAAAACGGTTTCCCAGCTTTGGTCACGGGCATTTCTCCTTGGATATTAAAGATGCCTCTCGAAGCGTCGAACCGATACTGCCGAGGATGACCTTTCAAATATTTAAGGTCCAAAGTTTTGGATTTTGCATTCATTAGGTTTTGCAACTCTTTTAAAGAAATAGTTGGTAAGGAAATTTTCATAATAAAAAATTATTTGTGTCCCGCTTCTTTAATTTTGAAACGGGACAAGTGATTAAAAAATATTGATTAAATAATTTTGTTCAACGTTAAATAGTTAACGATACCAGCAGCGATATAAAATTTATTTCCACCGCTTGGAGAATTTTTTCGATTTCGGTTATAAGCTTTTTTAATTTGTTCATCGGTGGCCGATTTGCCGACAAGCGTCAATTGCTCATGTACTAGGCTGCTAATGGTCTTTGCCATAATTTGTAAGTTTTAGGTTTTGAAGAATATTTGATTTCAGGCGCTCTGGCCATCATGGTTGAGAATTCTGAAACAGATTCCCAATCATGTTTATTTATTTCATCTTTTATAGAATCAGGATACTCGTTCCAAGTTTTTCCGTTTCTCACAACTTCCAGAATCTCAATATGATTACTAGCAGGAACCGAAACCGGAGAACCCCAAAAGGATTCCTGATCTTCTTCCTCATCGCAAGTGAACCTAATTTCGATCTCAATATCCATACCGGTGGCTGGACATTCCTCGTAGAAATGAATAAAATAAGTCATCGTATTTTTTTGAAAATTGTTATTTAAAAAGGAAGGGGAGTAGCACCTTGCTGAAAACCCTTATTAAAAGCTTTCATCCTCGCTTCGTGCATTTTATATTCAATGCCACGCATCAATTTTTGCGCTTTCAATTTTTCATTTTTTGAAATTGCCTCTTTCATTTGCTCCAACATCACCTCCCATTCTTCCGGCTCTCGCTCTGCTGGTGGATCATAATATGCAGCTATTTCTTCCTGTGGAAAGTACTCTGTTTGTAAATTAAAATTGATCATAAACTCTATATTTTGTGTGTAATCTGATACTATAAAGATACACATAAATGATAAATAAAACAAACAAAAAATGGTAAAATATGAAATAAAAAACGTATCTTTAAATATGAAAATACTAATAAGTGGCTCTAGGAAACTCACAGATAACAGTACATACACGCAACTGGAAAACCTGCTGCGCAGCCTGCAACCAACACACATTCTGCACGGAGGCGCAAAAGGCGTGGATACGCTAGCCGACCGCTACGCCACCGAAAACC
>CAZYAC010000070.1:0-16822 GCA_964645475.1 uncultured Saprospiraceae bacterium
GGAAATGACCGTTGGATCCGATGCAACCATTAATATTACAATGACTGCTGGATCAACCCTTGACGAAATCGTGGTAGTAGGTTACGGTTCTCAAAGTGAAAAAGAGATTACCTCTGCCGTAGTTCAGCTAGGAGAAGAGGAATTTAATAAGGGGGTGATTTCTGATCCTTCCCAATTACTTCAGGGTAAGGTGGCAGGACTTCAGGTTTATAACCGAGGAGGAGATCCTAATGCATCTGGTACGATCCGTCTTCGTGGTATTTCTACGATTGGAGCTAACGTACAACCATTAATCGTGGTCGATGGAATCATCGGTGCCTCATTAGATAACGTTGATCCTAACGATATCGAAAGCATGAGTGTACTAAAAGATGGATCTGCTGCGGCCATCTATGGTTCGCGTGGTTCTTCTGGGGTAATCATTGTTACGACGAAGTCTGGCGATAGAGGTGGTAAAATGAAAGTGACTTATAACGGTCAGTTTTCAGCTTCTACCGCTGTAAATACAGTTGAAACTTTAGGTGCAGCAGATTTTATCGCTGCCGGTGGAGTTGATTTAGGTAGTGATGTAGATTATCTTGATGAGGTAACCCAAACAGGTTTCCGTCAGACACATGGTTTATCTGCTTCTGGAGGATCTGATAATACAACTTATCGTATTTCAGCTAACATTCGTGAAACAAATGGTATCCTAAGAAATACTGGTTTTGACCAGTTTAATACGCGTCTAAACTTATCTACTAGAATTTTAGATGATAAACTAAAAATCGATTTTAATGCTTCTTACACAAACCGTAACCAACAGTTTGGTTTTAACGAAGCATTGCGTTATGCAGTAACAACCAACCCAACTGCTCCTATTTTTGCTGAAGATGCAGGTTTCGCTTTTGATGGTACACCATTCGGTGGTTTCTTTCAGACGCTAGGATTATTTGATAGTTTTAACCCAGTTGCTGTAATTGAGCAAAATCGTAACGAAGGTGTTCGACGTGAATTTAACTTCGGTGCTAACTTCGGTTATTCTATCTTAGAAAACTTGACTGCTAATTTCCGAATATCACAGCAAAAATCAGATGTTGCTAACGAACAGTATTACCCAACAACTAGCCACTTCCGTGGAAATGCCTCTAGCTTAAGTCGAAAAGGTTTAGCTAATTTCTATGAGCAAAACACGGATTTTGAGCTGTATGAAGGTTATTTAACGTACTTGACGAACTTCGGAAACACCGACTTAACCCTTACGGGTGGTTACTCTTTCCAAGAGAATAGATTTGAAGATCGTTTCTTCAGCATTGGTGATTTCCCAGATGATTCTAAAGATTTTGGTAATATCTTAGAAGTTTCACAAGATTTACAAAACGCTGGATTTATTAACGCAAACTCTAATGCTTCTCCAGATGAGCGAATTATCGCTTTCTTTGGTCGTGCTAACGCAACGATTGACAATGCTATTTTCTTAAATGCTTCCATCCGTCGTGAGGGTTCTACTAAGCTTGGAGCTGATAACCGTTGGGGATGGTTCCCTGCCTTCGGTGTGGGTGTTGACATTAACCGCTACGCAAACATTGGAAACCTTGATTTATTCAAAGTAAGATTAGGATTTGGGGTAACGGGTGCTTTACCAGGACAAAGTGGACTTTCTCAGGAATCTCGTGTCATTGAGAATCAGGGAGACGGAAGTATCTCTACTAGATTGGATCGTGCTGCAAATCCAGACCTTAAATGGGAGGAAAAAGCAGAGACTAACTTAGGAATCGAAATCGCTAGCGGTCGTTTCTCTGCTACCCTTGATTTATACAACCGTACCATCTCTGACTTTATCTTGACTGTTGATACAGAAACTGGTGTAGTTGGTGCACCGACACAGACTCAGAATGCGGGTGAATTGAACACGAAAGGTATTGAGTTAGCATTAAACTATGATATCGTTCAAAAGGACAATTTTAACTATACTTCTGGAATCGTTTTATCTAGTTATAAAACTAAGTTGAATGAATTCCTTTTTGATCGTTCTTTACGTGGAAACTTAGGAGCTCCTGGGCAAAACGAATCTGCACCAATTCTTGTACAAGTTGGAGAAGAAATAGGACAGATTTATGCTCCAATTTTCGATGGAGTTGATGACGGAGGAAATCCAATTTTCCAGGATCTTAATGGTAACGGAGTAATAGAAGGTGATCCAGGAAATGCATTAACTTCAGAAGAAGATGGCGGTAATGATTTCGCTGTAGTAGGAAATGGTATTCCTGATCTAGAATTAGGTTGGACAAATACCCTTAGTTTTGGTGATTGGACGGTGAATGCTTTCTTCCGTGGTGCTTTTGGCCACAGTATGGTAAATAGCTTTAGATTATTTTATGAGCCACGCTTGGCTTCACAAGGTTCTTACAATTATGTTACTACTGAAAAAGCAGTAGATGGTTTAACAACTGCACGTTTTAGTGATTTATACGTTGAGAAGGCCGATTTCCTTAAATTAGATAACTTGTCTATTTCACGACGCTTTAATTTGAACAATAAGTACTTCGATGCCATTAATTTATCGTTAATTGTAGAGAACGCTTTTACAATCACTGGATATACAGGAACTAATCCAGAACCAAACTTGGTGGATTTCCCTCCTGTAGCTAATGGTGATGCAGTAGATGTCAATGCTGGAGACGTATTAGCTCCTGGTATTGACCGTAGAACTAACTACTTTACTTCACGGGCTATTTCTTTAGGTATTAACTTTAATTTTAAATAAAATAACAATGAATAAATTTTCTAAAATTTTATTAGCCTCGCTAGTTATCTTCGCAATACAGTCTTGTACGGACCTAGAGGAGAATTTAGTGGGCGATATCACTGATGATATCTCTATTCCTGTAAGTGATCAAGTAGATCCGGGGAACGCTGACTTTTTTGACCCAGGAGATGCTCCTTTAGGAGTACTTGCTGGTGCCTTTTCAGAGCTACGAAACTCAGGTTCTGCTAACCATAGTAGCTATTACTCAGTTCAGGAATTACCTTCTGACGAAATGGTGATCGCTGCAAAAGGTGGTGACTGGTTTGATGGTGGGATTCTTATCCAACTACACGAACATTCTTACACGCCTTCACATGGGTTTATCGAAAATGCATGGAACGGTTCTTTTACGGCCATCAACACGGTTAACGAATTGTTAGCAGGTGGTGGTTTAGATGCTAATGCAACTGCGCAAGCAAGATCATTACGTGCCTATTTTTACTGGAGATTAATGGATATGTTTGGAAGTGTAAAGATTCCAACGTCTCCTGGAGACGATCCTCCACAATCTAACCGCCAAGCAGTATTTGATTTTGTAGAATCAGAATTACTTGATGTATTAGGTGTTGCAGAGATCAATTCAACGTCAGATTTTTCTGGTAGTGCTTTGAATACTAGTAACAACCCTTACCAGATTAACCTTTATGCTGCTTTGGGTATTTTAGCTAAGGTTTATTTAAACGCAGATGTTTATACCGGTACGCCACATTGGCAAGAAGCTGCAGATGCTGCTGGCTTTATTATCGATAGTGGTGTTTACTCCTTATGTGGTACTGGTTGTTCAGTTCCTAACTTAGGTAGACGACCTGGTGTTGATTCTGATCCTGAAATGTTAGAAGGATATTCTGCGGTTTTTGCTGCTAATAATGGTGGTAACCCAGAACATATCTTTACGATCAACTACGATGAAGTAAGTGGTGGTGGAATGAACTTTAGCCAAATGAACCTACACTATTCTAGTCAGGTAACATGGAATCTTCAGTCTCAGCCATGGAATGGTTATGCTACTTTAGAGGAATTTTATAATTCTTACGACGATAATGACATTCGAAAAACAGCTAACTTTATAGCGGGTCCTCAACGGGATGCGAAAGGTGGAGATATCCTTGACTTTGCTACTGATGATGATGATGGTATCGTTCTTAATTATACACCTTCTATCAATGAACTACAGCCTAACTCTATTCGTCAGGCAGGTGCACGTGCTGGAAAATTCAGCTTCCGTCAGTTCGGACGTAATGATATGAGTAATGATTACCCAATCGTTCGATTAGGTGACGTGATCTTAATGCGTGGAGAAGCAATGGCTCGTATGTCAGGTAATTGGGATGATTCTCTTCCGGATGTAAACATGATCAGAAGTCGTGCGAATGCAAGTACTATGTCAACCATCGACGCAGAAGGTTTCCTAGCAGAAAGAGGACGTGAGATGTTCCAAGAATCTACTCGTCGAACTGATTTAATTCGTTTCGATGCTTACAACCGTGCATGGTGGGAAAAGCCAACGTCTGATGTGACGAAGAATATATTCCCTATTCCAATTAATCAAATTACCGCTTCTAATGGTACTTTGACACAGAATCCTGGTTACTAATCTTTATGATTTAGAATCAATATTCTAACGATATTATGAAAAGGGTTGCTTTTACGAAAGCAACCCTTTTCCATTAAATTATTGTACGGTACTATGAGATTCTTATTTTTATTTGTCTACATAATTTGTCTATTGGTAAGCTGTTCCCCCGATCAGGAGGAAGGGCTTTTTGAGCTACGTACAGATACCGCTATTCAATTCGAAAATACCTTAGATTACACCGAAGAATTTAATCCTTATACCTACCGAAATTTTTATAATGGTGGTGGGGTCGCGCTCGGCGACATTAATAATGATGGATTGATTGATATTTATTTTACAGGAAATTTGGTGGATAATAAACTCTATTTAAACATAGGCAATTGGGAATTTGAAGATATTACTGTTGGCGCAGGGGTGGCCTGCAAAAATGTCTGGTCTTCAGGAGCAAATTTTGTGGATATCAATGGAGATGGTTTATTAGATCTTTATGTTTGTAAAGCAGGAAAACCAGGAGGTCCAAAAAGACATAACGAACTTTTTATCAACCAAGGCGATCTAACTTTTAAAGAAGCCTCCAAAGAATATGGATTGGATATAGAAGGTCTTTCTATTCAGTCTGCTTTTTTCGATTATGATCGGGATGGTGACCTGGATTGTTATTTATTAAATAATTCCATGCGATCTGTTGGCGGTTTTGATTTAGTGTTGGATAAACGAAAAATACCGACAGATACTGGAAATAAATTTTTGGAAAATCGAGAAGGAAGGTATTATGATGTTAGTGAAAAAGCAGGAATTTATACCAGTGCAATTGGTTTTGGACTTGGTATTACCTTGAGCGATTTTAATCTAGACGGCTGGACGGATATTTATATCTCTAATGACTTTTTTGAAAAAGACTATCTCTATCTAAATAATCAAGATAAAACATTTTCAGAAGAAAGTTCAAATTATTTTCAATCACTCCCGATGGGATCAATGGGCGCAGATGTTGGCGATCTGGATAATGATGGAAGACCTGATTTGATGATTACCGAAATGTTGCCCGATTCCCTAAATCGTAAAAAAACCAAAGCAACTTACGAGTCTTGGAAAAAATATACCTTGGCTGTAAAGAAAGGGTATGATCACCAAATGCCCCGTAACATGCTCCAACGAAATTTCGGAGAAGCGGGATTTTTGGAACTAGGAAGGACCGCGGGAGTAGACGCTACTAATTGGAGTTGGTCTTGCCTCTTACAAGATTTTGATAATGATGGACTCAAAGACATCATCGTTGCAAACGGTATTTATAAAGATTTATTAGACCGAGATTATTTGACCTTTATTGCCAATGACACTAAAATAAAATCTATGATTGACGATGGCAAAGATGCCATCACTCAGCTAATAAACGCGATGCCATCACAGGCTGTCCCCAATTATGCGTTCAGAAATGAAGGAGAATTTAAATTTACTGAGATAACCGAAGAATGGGGATTAGAACAACCTAGTTTTAGCAATGGCAGTGCCTATGGTGACTTGGACAATGACGGAGATTTGGATCTAATCATTAACAATGTAAACATGCCAAGTTTCATTTATGAAAACAAAATTTCTTCCGAAACACAAAATTTTATTAAAGTAAAACTTTCAGGTAACCGTAAAAATACACAAGCGATCGGTTCAAAAATTTTGGTCTACGCATGTGGTCGCCAAATTGTAAATGAGCAATTCCCTTCTCGCGGATTTCAATCCAGTATTTCTAATTATCTAACCATTGGTTTGGGAACTTGTAACCAGATTGATAGCCTTAAAATTAATTGGCCAAATGGCACTACTAGTACCTTAGAAAATCTAGCAATTAATAAACTCCACCAGTTTAAGCAGAAGGCAGAAAACTTAGTGAATGAAACCGCCCAAAAAGCGAATGCCGACAAAAGCTTTATCAAAGAAAATGCATTAGGAATTTCTCACAAAGAATTCAGATTCAATCAATTCAATCGAGAAAGATTATTGACCAAAATGAATACCAATCAGGGACCTGCTATCGCTAGTTCTGATTTAAATGAGGACGGAATAGCTGATATTTTTATCGGCGGGGCTAAAAACCAAAATTCCGTTTTATATAGGTCAAAGGGATCGGATTATGATTCCCTAAGTTTGCCATTTGAATCTTATATTCGCTCGGAGGTGGTGGAGGCCACTTTTTTCGATAGTGATCAAGATGGGGATATGGATCTTTATGTAGCGCATGGTGGCACCGCTTTTCCTCCCAATGCGAGCGAGTTAAAGGATGTGCTTTATCTGAATAACGGTAAAGGTAATTTTTCAGAAAGTGAACATCCACTTCCATTTCAAGATAAAATTGCGACTGGTGCTGTGGCGATCCATGATTTTGACCAAGACGGATTACCAGATATCTTTGTAGGAAATCGAAATAGCAATAATTTATATGGAAAACCAGGTTCTGGTTATTTGATTAAAAACCAAGGAAATAATCAATATCAATTAATAGATATTCCGGATCTCAAAGACTTGGGAGTCATCACGGCTGCCAAATGGATTGACGTGAATGACGATGGCTTGTTAGATCTTATTATTGCAGGAGAATGGATGCCGATTTCTATATTCATGAATAATGGAGAGACCCTAGAAGCATCTACGGAAAGATATGACTTTGAAGACACCAGAGGAAGTTGGAATTGTTTGTTGGTCGAAGATTTTAATAAGGATGGAAAAATGGATATTTTTGCCGGAAATATTGGCCTAAATTCAACCTTGTCTCCTCAGCATAAATTATATATTGCCGATTTTGATGGAAATGGTCAGATTGAACAAATACTCTGTGAAGAAATTGATGAGAAAGATATGCCAGTATTAGATATGGATGAAATAACTTCTCAGCTGCCTTCTCTAAAAAGAAAATTTTTATTCTATCGGGATTACGCCGGTGCGGATATGAAAAAACTTTTTGCACCGGAAGTTTTAAAAAATACTCGAGTGCTTGAATTAGATATGGTAGAATCTTGTCTTTGGTGGCAAACGGAAAGTGGTTTCAAAAAACAAACCCTACCTCATGAAATGCAATATTCTTCCATTCATGCAGCTTTCTCCAATGATATTAATAAGGATGGTTACCCAGATCTTTTAGTAGGAGGTAATCATTATTTGGTTAAGCCCCAATTTGGTCGTCAAGACGCTTCTAAAGGTTGGTTATTGAATTCTATTAAAGAGGAAGAGAACGATTTAGATTATTCAAAGATTGAATCATTAAATATTAATGGACAAATTCGAGAATTTATTGAACTAACCGAAGATCGTATTTTAGTTGGTGTAAACAACGCACCAGTGGTAGTTTTAAGGAAAAATAAATAATGGGTAAGGGTTTTAAAATGAAAAAACAAATACTAATATTACTGAATATATTTTGGGCTACATTATTTTTTATGAGTTGCGAATCAGAATATTCTGGTTTGGTGAAAAATGAACTAGCTTCTGGACAGATAAATAATGAGTTATTCTTTGGACTAGAAATAGGAGATACTCAGAAAGATTTTTTTGAAACCTGTTGGAGATTGAATAAGGAAGAAAAAATTAGTCATGGCCCAGAGAACAAATATGCTATGTTTATGACCAACTTAGATACGACCGCAGAAAAATCACAAGAGGTAGAAATGTTGTTTTATGCTATGTTTGATTCTCTTCTAAATATTCGAGGGATGGACTTGAAGTTTAGATATCCTTCTTGGGCTCCTTGGAATACCGATTATTCTTCTGAAATTTTAGCCAAAAACTTGACGGATTATTATTTTAAAATATATGGAGGGAACCCATTTTTAGAGGTGGAGACAGATGCCATTGAATATAAAATTTATGTCAAGGTGGATGGCAATCGACAAATAAAAATATATCCAATTTCAGAACAAAACGTCTCAGTGAAAATTGAAGATCTAAGGAGTTTAAAGGCTTATCAAAAACTAATAAAATAATAGCCGAAAATCTCATTCCAATTAAATTTTTATGAAATTAACATCTATTTTTTTTATTTTTTACATCCTGTTTTGTTTTTCTGCTTGTCAGCAAGACACCGCTTCTGGACCACTTTTCGTCCTTAAAGACAATGCAAGTATTGGTGTTGAATTTTCCAATAACCTGACTTCAACTCCGGAATTTAATGTTTACAAATACCGGAATTTTTACAACGGTGGTGGCGTAGGTCTAGGAGATATTAACAATGATGGTCTGATTGACGTTTACCTAATCTCTAATCAATCAGCCAATAAACTATTCCTAAATAAAGGAGATTTTGAATTTGAAGATATAACCGTAAAAGCAGGAGTCGGTGGACAAAAGTCTTGGTCAACAGGGGTTTCTTTTGTAGACATAAATCAAGACGGTCTACTAGATATTTATGTTTGCAATTCAGGTGATATCAAAGGAGACAATAAAGAAAATGAATTGTTCATCAATCAAGGTGATATGACTTTCGTCGAATCAGCAGAAAGTTATCATCTAAACGATAAAGGCTATACCACCCACGCCAATTTTTTTGATTATGATCGAGATGGTGACCTCGATGTTTATATTCTAAATAATTCCTACCAGGCCATTGGGAGTTTTAATCTTAAGAAAAATGAGCGTCCTAAACGAGACATCTTGGGCGGAGATAAATTGATGGAAAATCGCAATGGAAAATTTTATGACGTCAGTGAAGCTGCTGGTATCTATGGCAGTGTGATTGGTTTTGGTTTAGGGATTACCATTAGTGATTTTAACAACGATCGTTGGCCAGATATTTTTATCTCTAATGATTTTTTTGAACGAGATTATCTCTATGTGAATCAACAGAACGGAACCTTTAAAGAAGACCTTGAACAACAAATGAAATCTATCAGCGGGGCTTCGATGGGAGCAGATGCTGCTGATATCGACAATGACGGAAATGCTGATCTTTTTGTCACCGATATGCTGCCCTCGGAATATGAACGACTAAAAACAGTCACTACTTTCGAAGATTGGAATAAATATCAATACAATGTAAAGAATGGTTATCACCATCAATTTACTCGGAATGTTTTACAGCGAAATAACGGGAATAATTCTTTTAGTGAAATCTCTCGGTTAGCTGGAGTAGAAGCTTCCGATTGGAGTTGGGGTGCTTTGTTTTTTGATATGGATAACGACGGTTTAAAAGATCTTTTTGTTGCCAATGGAATTTATAAAGACCTGACTAATCAAGACTATCTTGCCTATATTGCGAATGAAACGGTCATGAAAGCCATCGTTACTGAAGAAGGCGTCAACTACAAAGAATTGATTGATATTATTCCTTCAAACCCAGTAGAAAATCACGCTTATAAGAATTCCAATGGATTGAATTTTGAGAAATTTGAAGAAAGTGGTTTATGGCAGACTGGTTTTTCAAATGGCTCGGCCTATGGAGACTTAGACAATGATGGCGACCTTGATTTGGTGGTTAACAATGTAAATAATCCCTGCTTCTTTTTTGAAAATAAACACAATGCTCAAACGAACCGTTTTCTAAAAATAGAATTAGCTGGAAACAAAGAAAATCAATTCGGATTTGGTGCTACCATTCGAGTGACGACAGAAGATCATTTATATCAATATGAGAATATTCCAGCACGTGGCTTTCAATCAAGTATGGATTATCGACCGAATATCGGAGTTGGACAAGCAGAAACGGTTAATGTAGAAGTGCACTGGCCATCTGGAATGGTCAATAAATTAACCAATGTCCCAACCAATCAAATCTTAAAGGTGGAGGAAGCTGCCGGAACAAAAGAGGTTTATTCTCCAAAAAAGGAAAAAGGAATTTTTACAGATTGGGCGCCTCCACTAGCATACCACAAAAAGGAAAATACTTTTGTTGACTTTAATCGCGAACGTTTGGTCTATCATATGCGAAGCACCGAAGGTGGCAAAATAGCAGAGGGCGACTTGAATGGAGACGGGATATTGGATTTGGTTTTTCCTGGCGCCAAAGGATTCGAAACTGAAATTTTTCTTGGAAATTCCACGGGTAGTTACACACGCATTCCATCCATTCCCGACCTAACAAAAATTAAAGAAGCGGAGCATACCAAGGCGATCTTGTTTGACGTGGACGGAGATCAAGATTTAGATATCTACTTGGCAAGTTCCGGGGTGGAACTGTCTCCTTATTCTACTTACTTACACGACCATCTATTATTTAATCAAGGTAATGGCAAATTTGAATTATCCGCCCAACAATTACCCGCGGAAAATCTAAGAATTAGTACAGGAGCTATAGCACATACAGATATTGACGGAGATGGAGATGAGGATTTGTTTTTAGGAGAACGAATAAAAATCGGAAAGTTTGGTATGCCTGGTTCTGGATATTTTTTATTGAATGATGGCAAAGGGAAATTTAGCGATGCCACAAAAACTATTGGTCCTGAATTAATGGAGGCCGGAATGATTACCGATGCTAGTTTTGCTAATTTGGATGAGGAAGCCGATTTGGAATTGGTTGTATTGGGGGAATTTATGGATATTCAAATTTATAAACAAAAAAATGGCGTCTATCATAAAATAGCGATGGAGGCAGATATTCCACTTCATGGTTGGTGGAATACACTCCAATTGGTTGATATAGATAAAGACGGTGACCTTGATATTTTGGCAGGTAACCTGGGAGAGAATAGTCGTTTTTCTGCCTCCAAAGACCATCCACTTAAATTATTCTTTTCTGATTTTGATCATAATGGTATGCCAGAAGGAGTGATGAGTTTTACGGCGGAAGATGGTAAAGACTACCCATATGCGTTGCGACATATTTTGATTGACCAAATGAAAAGTCTGAAAAAACGCTTCCCTGATTTTGAATCTTTTAAAGCCGCTGATATAACTAAAATATTTACCGAAGAAGAATTAGCGGAAGCCAAAGTATTCAAGACCGATCAATTAAAAACGGTCCTTTTAATCAATCAAGGTGGATTTAAATTCAAATCGGTTCCCTTACCTCTAGAGGTTCAATTTAGTCCGGTCTATGCAACAGCAGCCAATGATTTTGACCGAGATGGAGATATAGATTTATTACTAGGCGGAAACCTTTTTCGCGTTCTGCCAGAGATGGGTATTTACGATGGTAGCTATGGCCAGTTTATCGAGAATACTGGAGAGGGTCAATTTACTTTTAATAAAAACGGGGAAGGTTTAATGGTCAAAGGAGAGATTCGAGATTTTCTGGTAAAAGACAATTTTGTGATGGTGAATATTAGTGGAGATACTTTACGCGCGTTTGGGTTTTGATAAAAAAAAATAAAATGTTGATTTTTTGAGAATATCTAACGATTCAACGATTCAACGATTCAACAATTCAGCATTAATAAAATGAGAAAAAAAATTACCACCATAATTTCCGTTTTCCTCCTCTTTGTCGGCTGTCAAAGCGACGCTCCGCAAAACCAAAAGAAGGAACCTACTGAAAATTCCCCCACCATATTTAACGAACTAAAGGCGTCAGCAACTGGTATTGATTTTACCAACCAACTAACACCAACTCCGGCATTAAATATTCTGGAATACCTTTATTATTACAATGGCGGAGGAGTAGCCGTTGGTGATTTAAATAACGATGGTCTCGAAGAAGTTTTTCTGACCGCCAACCAATCTGCTGACAAATTATTTCTTAATCAAGGAGCCTTAAAATTTAAAGATATCACTACAGAAAGTGGCATCGATTCTTTGATGAATTGGTCCAGCGGTGTAACTATGGATGATGTCAACGGAGACGGCCTATTGGATATTTACGTTTGTAAGGTCAGTCCGCTTTCTGAAACTAAAACCCACAATCTGCTTTACATTAACCAAGGAGATTTAACGTTTAAAGAAAGCGCTGCTGCTTATGGTCTCGACTTTTCTGGCTATTCGACCAACGCTACCTTTTTTGATTATGATGGTGACGGTGACCTCGATGTATATTTGCTAAACCATTCGGTTCACTCAGTCCGTAGTTATGGAAAAATTGACCGGAGAAAGGTGCGAGATGACTTGGCTGGAGATCGACTTTATGAAAATAAACTTAATGAAGAAATAGGTAAATTTATTGAAGTAACAGCAGATGCCGGTATCTATAGCTCTGCTTTAGGATACGGACTCGGCGTTGCCATAGAAGATTTTAATCATGATGGGAAAATGGATATTTACGTTGGTAATGATTTTCATGAAAATGATTTTCTTTATCTGAACAATGGTGATAAAACCTTTACGGAATCTTTCAATAAATTTTTTAGCCAAAGTTCGAAATTCACCATGGGAGTCGATGTGGCAGATCTCAACAATGATGGCCGTCAGGATGTCTTTACCACCGATATGTTACCATTCGATAAAAAGGTCGCAATGAAATCAGGAGGAGAGGATACGGATCAAATTTTTAATATTAGAAATGAATTTGGTTTTGAAGACCAATACGCTCGTAACCATTTACAAATTCAAAACGGAGATCAACATTTTTCAGATATCGCCCTGATGACAAACACCTATGCAACGGACTGGAGTTGGTCCTGTTTGCTCCAAGATTTTGATAATAATGGCCTCAAAGATGTTTTCGTAACCAATGGAATCGTCAACCGACCGAACGACTTAGATTATATCAATTATATTAATCAACAAGCTGAAGTTATAAAAAACGGATTATCAGTTGAAGGTTTGGCTACCGTAATGAAAAATATGCCTTCGGATCCACTTCGTAACATTCTCTTTCGTCAAGAAACACCGTTGCGTTTTTCTAAACTTTCAAATTCTTTTGTGGGCGATGCTGGTTTTTCAAATGGAGCGGCCTACGCAGATTTTGATCAAGATGGAGATTTGGATATTCTAGTCAACCATATTAATCAAGCGGCCAGTTTATTGGAAAATAAAGTTGGCAATCAACAAAATTATATCAGCTTTAAATTGGTGGATAAACTAGCTAAGCAATCTGTCAAAGGTGCTAAAGTTCGGATTATTACCAAGAACGGAATCATAGAAAATACCCTCTTAAATACACGAGGCTACCAATCCTCGAGTACCCATCAAGTATACTTTGGCTTGGGGGACGTAAATTCAGTTGATACTGTTCAAGTTGTTTGGCCAGATGCAAAAACAGCTTTTTTTACTGATTTAGAAATCAATCAATTACATGTTTTAGAAAAAGCCGAAATCTTACCAAGCTTTCGATATCCAATCCGTTCTAATGCTATAGTTGCCAACGCCCCGTTTAGCAAGCATCACGAAAATAATTTTGATGATTTTAACGTGGATAAATTGATTCCTGAAAAGCTTTCTCGAGAAGGGCCAGCGGTAGTTTATGCAGACTTCAATCAAGATGGGATAAAAGATATGTTTCTTGGAGGCGCACAATTTCAGGCTTCTGAGATTTATTTAGGAACGGGAAAATCTTTTAAGAAATTAAAAAATGAGGCCTTTGAGCATGATGCAAAATATGAAGATGTTGACGCAGCCACGATAGATTTTGACGGAGATGGAGATTTGGATTTATACGTGGTCAGTGGTGGGAATGTTCATAAAGAATTGTCCAAAGAATTGGAAGACCGACTTTACCTGAATGATGGGAAAGGCAATCTGAAAAGAATTCCCTTATCGCTACCACACACCAACGGCGGCAGTATTGCTATCGGAGATTATGATGGCGATGGGTTTGATGATCTTTTTATTGGAGGCCGATCTATGCCTGGTTTTTATGGCTTGTCTCCTTTTAGTTTTATCCTTCGAAATAAAGGTGGTTTTGGACTTGAAATAATAAAAAAAGAACGGTACGGAATGATTACCGATAGTAAATGGGCAGATTATGATCAGGATGGCGATCAAGATTTAATACTCTGTGGAGACTGGATGCCTATTAGTATTCTTGAAAATCAAGGAGATGGAGCATTGGTTTACCGGTCCAAAGATATAGGATTGCTCAATACTGGTGGACTCTGGAACTGCGTGCATTTACACGATTTTAATGGCGATGGTCGATTGGATATTTTAGCTGGGAATGCTGGTGAAAATTTTAAATGGAAAGCCTCTTCGGAGAATCCCATAAAAATGTATGTTGGGGATTTTGATAAGAACGAACAGCCGGAACCAATTATTTTTTCTAATTATTTTGGTGAAAATATGCCCTTCGCTGGATTGGATAAATTAAAAACCCAAGTCCCTGGTTTGCGCAAGCAGTTCCAACGATACGTTGATTTTGCTGAGATTGAAAAAATAGAAGACCTGAAAATATTTGATCCTGAAAAGATGGCTGATCAACGCGAAATCCGAGAATTACGATCCATGCTCTTTTTATCCGATGGTGAAAAATATATGGGTGTTCCACTCCCAGACGAGGCGCAATGGAGTAGTATACAAGACTTTACGGTAACTGATTTAAACGAGATATTATTTGTGGGAAACCATCATGAATACCTTACCGAATTTGGGAAAAGTATGGGAAATAGTGGCGGTAAGATTGCTGGTTTTGATCCAGAAAAAAATATTTTTGGAAAATATACTTCATTGGGACTTCCCGCAGGAATCAATTCTCGTAGCATTATTCCATTGGAATTTGGGGGTTATTATATAGTGGTCAATAATGAAAAAGGATATATTCTGAATTAAGTGAGGGCTAATAAAAAGAACTTTTTTACTACCCAATGGCATAAGGTATTTAGTTTTCCGGACCTAATTATTGGAGCTCAATCTATCTATCGGTTTAAAAAAATGATTATTTTAGCAATAGGAATACTTGAATATGACTAGCGTTAAAAATATAATCTATGAATAAATTGATAACATTTATTTTTCTAGTATTAATAATTGGAACCTCCCTTTGCTTTGGCTCTGACTATCTTTGAAAGTTCGAGAGTCCCCATTGAGCAAGAACCTACCATGGTTTATCCAAATCCCGCCGACTGTGGTGTTTTTATCCCATATGAATTTGCTGGTATTTTACCTGTTCAAATTTTTGAACTGGATGGCCGTCTAATAACTGAAACGACCCTTGACTTTAGCGGTGAGACGCCTTTTTTAGCAATACCAAAAAGAAAAACCGAAATTTTGGTAGTAGTGGTAAAAGACGATGATGGAAAGGTGTTGTTGAATGAGCAAGTGATGGTAAAGTAAACAGGATAATTCTATTAATTTATGATCCTTTTTTAATGAAATTGGGGAAATCCTTTATTCGTTCACAACATATTTGTTCCATTACTTGCTGTAGTTGTGTCAAGAACATTGAAATGGCATGATCACCACCTGATTTACCCAAAGCAGCCACACTATACATAAAGGCACGACCCATAAAAGTAAATGCAGCACCCGAAGCCAAGGTTCTGGCAATGTCGGGTCCGGATCTTATGCCACTATCCATCATGACGGTTATTTGTTCACCATATTTAGCAGCAATTCTGGTGAGGGGCTTAATAGTGGATTCTCCAGCATCTAGTTGTCTACCTCCGTGATTGGAAACGATCACGCCATCAATGCCAAGCTTGATTGCTTTTTCAACATCCCTTTCACTTGCAACGCCCTTTAAAACAAGTTTTCCTTTCCACTTATCTCTGATAGGTTTAATTTTTTCTTCATTCAGGCGACCAGAAAAGGTTTGATCCATAAATTTACCCAGTTGGGCCAGATCCAACCCTTTAGGCATGTAAGGTTTCAATGTTTCAAAATTAGGTTGACCATTGAGCAAGGTTTGTAATGCCCAATTAGGTTTTTCGCAGATTTGAAGGATGTTAGACAAGTTCATTTTTGGAGGCATGGCCAATCCATTTCTAATATCTCTCGGACGAAATCCAAAGGTAGGAACGTCACATAGAATTACCAACACTGGCATCTCTGCCGTTGTGGCCCGGCTGATAATATCATCTCTAACTTTATCTTCGGTAGGGTGGTATAATTGAAACCATGCTTTCCCTTCTGTAATTTCGGCAATGGTCTCAATGCTAGAAGTAGTAACGGTGCTTAAAATAAAAGGAATATTATAATCAAGAGCAGCTTTCGCTAAAATTTCAGGTGCTTTGGGCCACATCAATCCTTGTAATCCTACGGGGGCCACTCCAAAAGGGGCGTCATAAATTTCTCCAAAAAGAGCGGTTTTCATGCTGGACCCTTTGTGTTTGGTTAAGTATTGAGGAATTAATTCAACTTCTCGTATTTCAGTAGTGTTTTTACGTAAATTTGTATCTTCATTACAACCACCATCTAAATATTCAAAAGCGAATCTAGGAATCCTTTTCTTTGCTTTGGTTCGCAAATCTGCCACAGATGGATATTTTGAATTAAATTTTATGGGCTTACTCATAATGGTCAGGTAATTTTTTTGAAAAGGAGTAACTTTTTGGTGAGCAACTCCTGAGTATTCCTTCATACTTCAATAATTTAAAATTTCACTTTTCTTCTTAACCACCAAAAACAAACCGCCGCCGCCGACACATCCGCAATCGGAAAACTAAACC
>CAZYAC010000071.1:0-10502 GCA_964645475.1 uncultured Saprospiraceae bacterium
CGCCGAGCCACCATCCCCATAAACAACCCCAGCATCATCATAATCGTCCCGACCCAAAAGAAGTTGATTCCTGGAAACAAAATCGCCTCTAAAACAATCCAATCACTCCTTGGAACATCTTCTGCAATCGCAATAGGGACACGTCTTTTCTTTGCATCTTTTAGACCTATTAAAACCTCCATTTCTTCAGTCTGCGGATCAATCTTCACAAACCTAAAATGTAATCCCAGATCAAATAATTCATCTTTAAAATTAAAAGGTTGTTTACCTCGAATTAAATAGAGTGGTGCGGCTTTCCCAACTTCGGTTCCTGTTTGATCAAAAATAGTCATCTCCGCTCCAACGGCTACATCTCCTTCTTCTGGTTCGTAAGCAGAATGTTTGGCTTGTACATTGAAATTGTCAAACCGAATTTTATAGCCTTGATAATTGACTTCCTGACCCCGTTTTAATTTAAAACTTTCGTAACCCAATTCACTTTCCGGAACAAATAATTCATCCAGCGCTTCGTTGGGGAACTTAATTTTCATTCCTAATTTTGGAATAGCTTCTGAAAAAGTATAGAGTAAGGTTTTACGCAAAGCCATGACTGGTTGCACTTCGAAACGGGCATTGATTTTTTTTGGAAACACCGTAAATCTTGCACCGTAGGATAAATCATTTGGTTGCGATTCATAATCTTTGTGGGTCGCACCTTCTGTCATTTCTTCTAGAATGAGAATATAATCTTTGCCTCGCAACGTGTCACCTACGTTCATATAATGCGTCACATAGTTCAAACTATCTTCTAGCGATTTGGCGTATTCCTTATCTGTTTCAGACAAGGGAAGGGTAGCGATATGCGTAAAAATATCTCGATTCCAATAATGTTGTGTGGAAGGATTTACGGCGGCTATTTTATTCTCCTTTCGTTCGTAAAGCACGTTTGGATATAAATCGAATTCCTCTATAATTTTTCCTTCCTTATCTTTTTGTTTATAATTTACTTCAAACTGCCGATAGTTTTCCCAGATCGTATCTTTGACATAGGTCACCTCATAACCGTTCATAAATAAGGGTTCTCCTTTGATTAAAACTACGTTGCGTTTATATTGTTCTTCAGAAAAACCTTTAATCAATCCTTGCTGTGCAAATTGATTATTCGAAATAAATTTCTTGTTCAATCCAGAAGCCAAAATTCCGACTATCATCAATCCAAAACCTATATGAGATACAGTCGAGGAGGCAGTTTTAAGATTCGCTTTTGTAAAAGAAATTAAATAATCAAGATTAGTAATTACCGTGAAAATTCCAGAAAATAGCAGCAATTTATACTGCCACGCTCGTGCATCTATCCAGGTACATGCCAACCAAGTTAGCACACAAGAAATCAGGACAGCGCCACTGAGATGAATCACAAATTTATTGCTATGCTTACTGAAATTGCTTTCGCGAAAGCGCAAATATTGTGATACGCCAGAAAACAACCCAATAAATATTCCAATCCATAATTGGTACTTATTATAATGTTCGACCGGATCTTCGATCACACTGCCTTGATAAACAGGATCGAACAACTCAACAATTTTATTGTAAACGGGTAGGGAACTAGAAGCGGTAATCAGCGCGGCGGAAAATAAGAAAACCAAACTACCGATAAACATCCAGAATTCCTTCGAACTAGTCGCTTCTTCTTTGGCTGGAACAGGTACATCTCGGCTTCCCCAAAAGTAGACTCCAATCGACAGAAATGCGAAAGCAAGCAAGAAAGCCAAGAGTTGCGATTCAAGCCCCATTTCCGTAAATGCGTGTACGGAAGTATCCCCCAAAACGCCAGACCGGGTTAAGAATGTAGAATAAACGATAAAAACAAAAGTCAGTAAATAAAAGAGGTAAGAACTTTTAATGGATTGTCCGGTGGCTTTGGCGATCAGATTGGTATGAATCCCTGCTAATAAAAATAACCAAGGTACCAATGACATATTTTCGACCGGATCCCATGCCCAATATCCTCCAAAACTCAATGCCTCATACGCCCATGCACCACCCATCAGAATACCGGTTCCAAGCATGCCACCCGAAAATAGTGCCCAAGGCAATACAGGTTTTAACCAAGCTTTATGTTGTCCCGTCCATAAACCCGCAATTGCATAACAAAAAGGAATGGCGGTAGAAGCGAAACCTAAAAATAAAGTCGGTGGATGAATCGTCATCCAATAATTTTGTAAAAGTGGATTAAGTCCAGTCCCCGTGACAAGACTTAGATAATCGGCATTGGCAAAGATGGGAATATCCATGGTATCTCTTAACAACAATAAGGGATTGCTGCCCAATTTATACACCCATTCTCCAAAACCAAGGTATATTCCTTGTATCATGGAGCTGATGAAAATTTGAATGAGGGATAGCGTTGCCAGTACAGGTGATTCCCATTCCTTACCTTTGCGGATAAGGACAAAACCGAGGATGATATGCCAAAACATCCAGAGTAGAAAACTTCCTTCTTGGCCTTCCCAAAAAGCAGAGGCAATATATTTAAAGGGTAATTCCTCGGAGACGTGCGAATAGGCATAGTAGTACTCGAAGTACTGTTGGATCATGACGTAGAAAATGGTACCGATTACGATGAAGATGCTGATCCCATGAATTACAAAAGCCGTTCGAGCAATTCGCCTCCAACCACTGAATTCTGGAGTGTTTCGCTTTTGGGTAGCTAAAAAATAGGCTACCGTTGCCAAAATGCTCGTTACAAAACTAATGAGAATAGCTAACCGCCCAATCTGTCCTGGTAGTAAATGTTCCCCAATATATTGGATTTCTTCCATGCTAAATTTGCTTGGTTTTAGACCTGATTATTATTTCTTCGTCTTTATATTTGGAGGGACATTTCATGAGCATTTCGGTTGCTACAAAAACGTCGTCTTTCATCGCTCCAGTCAAAACGATAGATTCAGATCGTTCAAATTCTTGTGGTTTTTCAGTAAGTAAGGTTACTTTCCCTGGAACTCCTTTAGAGTCTTTAATATGAAAATGAAATTTGTTGGGATCAATTGTTGGGTCATAATTCATGGGTTTGTCTTTCATTAATTGTCCGACGAGTTTTACTCGTTCTCCTGATTTTTTAGCTTCTTCAAAGTTGGAATAAGTACTCACGTCCCCAGAAAGAGATAATAACAACCCAATAGCGATCGCGATGATCGCAATACCAATAAGATGTGACTTTTTCATAATTGGAATATTTTTAGTGAAAAACTTAGGAATGTCTATATAATTGTTTAAATATTCCTTAATTGCTCAAAGTTACGTTTTTTAATATGGAATGAGAGACCAGAAAAATCATTATTATATCATTTTTTAAAACTGAAAACAGATGGCAGATTCTTTTGACAAAGGTATGACTGGCCAAATTACGATTATTTTGGGTTCGGCCCGCTCTGACGGCCACACTGCTAAAATGGCTAAACAAATTGCGATCCGGATAGGAGCTGAGCTAATAGACTTAAAACAGTATGAAATTGGACATTATGATTACCAACATAAGAATAAAAAAGACGATTTTATTAAGTTGATTCGGGAAGAAATTATTAAAGCGGATACCCTTATTTTAGCAACCCCTGTTTATTGGTACAGTATGAGTGGTCGAATGAAAGTTTTCCTAGATCGGTTTACCGATTTATTAAAAATTGAAAAAGATTTAGGTCGGCAATTACGAGGTAAGTCCTTGGCAGTATTTACGACTTCTAATGGTGGAAACTTGGGAGATGACTTTTGGCGACCATTTGTCGAAACCGCTAATTACCTTGGAATGAAGTATCTAGCCAATGCTCATTTTTTGGAAGAAGATATTGCTCAGGCCGAAATCGAATTGAATTTTGTCAATGACCTGTTAACGGCCAGTTCTGATTTGTAGAAACATAAGGTCATTCCTAGGTGCTACCATATCTATCGTATGCTTATTAGAGGCCGTTCTTCTCTTGCTCTTTTCGTTATAATTTATGTTGCCAATCTAAGGTTTAAGAACGATTCGTAAAATTTATTCTAACAATTTGTGATTTTTTAATAGTTCAAAACATTAACTAATAAAATTCATTTACGAACTGTTAATAAATCATATCTAAAATGTATCGCAATATTATTATTTAGCTTTGCCTTAAACAAATTAAAAGAAACCAAGAATTATTAAAAAGAATATTTAAGGATTGAATAATATCCTCAAAACCGCCAACCATCTAATCACTGCTCTTTTTTTTGTGGATGATTTCACTCAGCCTGATCTGGAATTGGATTTTGTCAACGACTTGTTAACGATGCGTTTATAGTTGTAAAATTAAAGGAAAGATACTATCATTGAAGCGTTCAATGTTGGATAAGCTTAGACAAGCTCTCAACATGACTCATCCCGAATTGTTTATTTAGAAGAGAACTGCCTGTTGGCTGGCCAACAAGCAAAAAATCCGTGTTTTCGCAGGTAAATTTCTAATTTCTTTTTGTAAAAGCCAACACCTATCAAGTACCCAAAGCTATGAACAAAATATTTTTTTTCGTTTTTCTGGCAGGGATATTCTATTGTTTAACCGCTTGTCAGTCTGACCCTGTTATAAGATCTAGTGCTTTGTCAGAGGAACCCGTCAAAGTTCGTGTCAAACCAATGTATGAGGCAGAAGATCGAAGTTACGAGGCACATTGGGGAGATCTAGATTTTCCGGTGGTGAATGATCCATTACCTGGCAATAAAGTCAAACAGTTTTCGATTACCAAAGAAGCTTTTCTCGCGAATATCTATCAACCACTTTCTTTTAGTAGGGGAGGCAAAACTATGGAATTGGATGTGATCGCGGTAGTGGTTTATAATCGAGTGCATGGTCAACCTTCTATGTATCATTTTTATCCTAGAAATAATTTTACCCCGGATACCACTCGATATGGTACCTCTTTGCAAGAATACGTTAATAACGGAGCGCATGTCAGCATCCGAGGATTTAGAGAAAATATTCCCATCAATTCAGTCGCCTTTCGTATTCACGATATGGAAGGAGAATATCATCCACCAGTTTATTTTAAAAGCCTGAATTATGTTGACAAAGAAGTTTTTAATTTTCAATTAAATACGGCAATGGGCCGTAAAACACTGGTCCGATTAGACACCACTGCGGAAGAAGCTCAAAATGTCTTTAAAATTTACCGTGATAAACCAGACAGTTATGAAATTTTACATATCCCTGGTTTTAAAACGATTCAACGATCCTTAAAAGATGAAGAAAAACTATGGCCTTCAGACGATTTTACCCGCGTAAATTTATTAGAAAAAACTAAGTCATGGCCCAAAGACCTCCAGTTTTATCCTGAGTTTTTCGAATTTAAGGATAAAGTTATTCAGCTTAATTGGGGTAAACTAAAAACGCCTGCCATTCTAGAAAAAAAAGAGAAAAAACGAAAGTGGCGATATGGTCCTAAATGGGAAGGTTGGCCGAATAAGGAAGAACTGTTTGAGTTTTTTTCTTCGGCGCGATCCGAGCCTTTAGTGTTAAAGGTGGATGATGAAGTATGGAAACCCGTTCGCTTCGATTGCTGGGTTACTTCTGAAAGTACGGAGGATTATCGTTTTTTAGCCGAGGATATTCGACATCCGGAGATTCAGAAAGTGCTGGAAAACCTACCACAACGTTCAAGCGTTTATATTGATAACTTACTTATTGAAAATAAAGTAGGCGACGTGCGTTGGTTTCCGGTGCCGTTTGTTTTTTCTTTTCCGTGATAATTGATTCGGGATGGAGATTTTAAATTTTCCAATCAAGTAAATTAATAAGTATTGATTAAAAAATATCATGAATTATGCATGTTTATATCAATTCTGTAATACCTAGTTTTTGCAAACAGAAAAAATATATCAGTGTAGGTTTTCTATTTTTTATTTATTTTATCTCTCTCTTTGCCTGTACAAATTATAACCTTAATCAAAAAAATATATCTAATCTAGAAAGAAAAGCTGGTTTTAAAAATTGGATGAATTATTCGATTAGAAAAAAACCAATTACTAATCGCGAATATCTCATTTTTTTAGGCTGGAGTATTAGTGTTTATGGTGACTCATACCCTTCTTATGTTGCTAAGTTAATTCCAGATAGAACAGAAATGAGTTCTCCGGTAACTAAAGAAAATATCTTATATGATATTACTAACCCATCGAATCCTTTGCAACAATATGTCTTTAACATAAATTTCCTTGATTATCCTGTTACAGGATTATCTTTATTTCAGGTCACGCATCTTTATCAGTGGATGACCGATCGTTATGCGGAAAACAAACTAATTTTTGCTGGATATTTAAATTCTAACTTGGAACAACGAGACGAAAGTAGTTTTTCACTAGAAGCTCATTTGGTTGGTCAGTATCAAGGAGATGTTAGAAAAGGACCTAGAAGAAGTTTAGAGGATAAATTCTTTATTCCAGCTTTTCGACCACCAGTTGACCGAGAAAAAAAATATGTCCGAGAGAGAAATCGGAAAGGGAATGTTTTAAAAATTTGGAGAACCTATAAAATGACTAAGCATGATTTTCTATGGATTTGGAATAAGGAGTATTTAGTGGAAGTGGAGGACGAAATCGCCTTGCGAATTGGTGTGAAATCCTATCCACTTATTAATGAAGAGCAATTTGTCACGTATAAGGATTATAAACACGTCTTTCATGTTAAAGACCGAAAGTCATTTTTTAGCAATACTAAATATATAGATGAAGCTAAAGGAATACTAAAAAACGAATTTGGTAAAATGCCCTTTAGTTATGTAGGGAAAAATGCTTACGGAAGACCGATTATTCGAGATAATTCTTCCACAAGCAACAAAATTGTGTCGAATCCAATATTGTCTTTTTATTGGTTGGCTTTTGATACTGTAATTGAGAATGTTTACTGGCCGAATACGGAAGGAAGATGACCTTACAAGGTTTACTAAACATTAGATAAATAGATAGAAAAAATTATTGAGTTTCTACCCTGATTAAAAGATATGTTTAGTAAACCTTAAAACTATCCAAGCACCCCTTCCCACGCATCCGGATGAAAATATACACAATCCGGTAACTGCTTAAACCAAGTAATCTGTCGCTTCGCATACCGTCTTGTATTTTGCTTTATCATCTCGACCGTTTCGGATAAGGTAATTTGTTCATCAGAAAAATAATTGAAAAATTCTCGATAACCCACCGTTTGTAACGCGCGTAATTCACGGTGTGGAAACAATCCTTTCGCTTCCGTTTCTAAACCTGCCTTTAACATCAAATCTACTCTACGGTTGATTCGATCATAGAGGGTGGCGCGCTCCCATGCTAGGCAATGATAGACAGGAATAAAAGGTCGTTCCTTTTTTGGTTTTTTTAAATAACTACTATATGGAAGATCTTCGATATAGCAAACCTCTAAGGCTCTAACTACTCGACGTGGATTCTGTAAGTCTATTTTTTGATAGGTTTCGGGATCTAATTTTGCGAGGATGGCTTGTAGACCGAGCAGTCCTTCTTTGTCAAAAATATCAGCTACTTTTTGTTTGGCGGCTTCGGTTACTTCCGGAAATTCGTCCAATCCTTCGCATAGGGCCCGGATGTACAAGCCACTGCCGCCGACTAAGATAACTTGATCATGTTTTTCGAATAGCTGAGCTAACAAGGATAGCGCTTCTCGCTCATAATCACCAACATCATAAGAAGTATGAATACTGAGATGATCAAATAAATAATGGGGGGCAGCAGCTAATTCTTCAGGGGTAGGCTTGGCGGTTCCAATGGACATCTCTTGATAAAATTGTCGAGAGTCTGCATTGACGATCGGTATGTTACCCAATGCCTGCGACCAACGGATCGCCGTTTTGGTTTTTCCGCTCGCCGTTGGACCCGCTAAGACTAAGAGCTTTTTCATATGAATACCATTGCAACTTCAATTTCAACCTCAACCTCAATTTCAATTTCAAAAAAAAGAATCGACTTAAGTTGCTAAGTCAGTTTTAACCAAAATCTGCACATCTACTCAACCCACTCCGCAATAAAAACATTGGTATCTCTAGTTCCACCATTATTTCGGTTAGAAGAAAATACGATCTTTTTACCATCTGGAGAAAACATTGGAAAAGCGTCGAAGCTTTTATCAAAACTAATCTGTTTTAAATTTTTTCCATCTCTATCAATCATAAACAAATTAAACTGTCGACCGGACTTCACGTGGTGATTAGAACTAAAAATAATTTTCTTTCCAGAAGGATGAAAATATGGCGCCCAGTTGGCACCACCCAAATCAGTGATTTGCCGTAGGTTACTTCCATCAACATTGCAAATGTATAATTCCATATTGGTAGGCTGAACAACATTTTTGGCAAGTAAATCTTTATAAGATTTTTGAGCTTCCTCGCTTTCTGGGCGCGAAGCTCGGAAAATAAGTTCTTTACTATCTGGTGAAAAGAATGCACCACCGTCGTACCCCAAACCACGGGTTATTTGTTTAACATCTGAACCATCAAGATTCATGGTATACAATTCTAAATCTCCAGAACGAGTCGAGGTGAAAACCATTTTAGAACCATCTGGGGCGATGGTTGGTTCGGCGTCATAACCAGGTTCGGTGGTGAGTTGTTTGGTAATATTTCCTTCTAGATCTGCTAAGAAAATATCAAAATCACTATAGATCGGCCAAACATATTTTCCATTGACACTACGTGGAACTTCCGGACAGGCCTCATTGCCAAGATGGGTTGATGCGTAAACGATATGTTTTCCGTCGGGCATGAAATAAGAGCAAGTAGTCCGTCCTTTTCCAGTACTTAAAAGTTTAGGTTTTTCTCCATCGTAGCCATTAGTAGACATGACAAAAATCTGGTCGCAGTCCGCACCCCATTTTTCGTTAGAGGCTTGAAACACCAATTGCTGGTTATCATAACTAAAGTAAGCCTCGGCGTTATCACCTCCAAAAGTGAGCTGCTTCATATTTTTAAAATTAACCTCTCCATCATGGAGTAGGGTATCCGCTGAAACAGTGCTGGTAACGGGTTTAGCATTAGAATTACTTGATGGAGATTCACCTTTACAAGCGATTATACTGGTTGCGATTAGCAGGAAGAAAAAACGAAGCATATTTGATTTTTTTTGCGCAAATATAGACAATTTAATGAGGGAGAAATGTATATATTTGATGATTTTAGAACTTTAAAGTTATCGACCTGTTGAGATAAAGTGGTTCTGTATTTTTAAATGGGTTATCCAAAACGAGATAGTAGAAGACCAATTACCAATTGGTATATAATTATTTATGCTAGTAAAATTAGAAAATGGTAGATGTATTAATTGTTGGAGCTGGACCGATTGGATTGAATTGTGGGATTGCAGCGACGGAGAGCGGTTTGTCTCATGTGATTTTAGATAAAGGGGTTTTGGTCAATTCCATATTTAATTTTCCAGTAAACATGACTTTTTTTTCTACTTCTACTTTATTAGAAATAGGAAATGTTCCTTTTGTTTCCCACAGTGATAAACCTAACCGTCGGGAAGCTATGGAGTATTTTCGGCGGGTACGAGAACAATATGATTTGAAGGTTAATTACTTTGAGGAGGTAACGAATATTGAAAAAAAAGATGGAATCTTCCAGGTGACAAGTAACAAGCATCAGTACCAAGCTCAAAATGTTATCTTAGCCACCGGATTTTATGGTTTACCGTATAAAATGAATGTCAAAGGCGAAGATCTGCCAAAAGTCAAGCATTATTATGATGAGCCACATTTTTATATTGGTCAAAAAGTATTGGTAGTCGGGGCGGCCAATTCCGCCTGTGATGTAGCGATGGAAACTTATTATAAAAATGCGGAAGTCACTATGGCTGTTCGAGGTGAAGAACTTAGTCAGCGAGTAAAATATTGGATTCGACCAAATATTTTAAACCGGATTAAAGAGGGGAGTATCAAGGCTTATTTTAATACTACCGTTGAGGAGATTACAGAAAAGACCGTGACCCTCAATACACCCGAAGGATTGGTGACGATTGAAAATGATTTCGTTTTAGCGATGACTGGATATCGACCAGATTATGCTTTTTTTGAGAAAATTGGTTTGACCTTTCACGAGGATGAATTCCGAACCCCAGTTATGGATGAGGAAACATTAGAAACGAATATACCAAAATTGTTTTTGGCCGGAGTAGCTGCCGCAGGATTGAAGACCAGTAAGTTTTTTATTGAGAACACAAGAATTCATGCAAAGATGATTATTTCAGAAATAATGAAGAAGAAGGTAGAGAAGAATTAATGGATTAATGAAGAATTAAAAATTAATGATGCCATCTTTTGATTTTGAGACAAAGTAATTGAAGAATTTGCTAGTTGGCTTCCCTTATTCGTAAAATGAGTTAGAAGCCTGCCTTGTTGACTGCAAGTCAGACATGAATCAATCATAAATGAAAAGCTACTTAGAAAAATTACCGTATCATTAATAATAGAATTGTTTTTATAACAATAGATTGACCCAATGACGAATCCATAATTATT
>CAZYAC010000071.1:10602-16615 GCA_964645475.1 uncultured Saprospiraceae bacterium
ATTCATTAACTCATTTTTCATTACTTCCCATTACGATGATTGAAAAAATATTTACTAGCGCTTTATTTCAAACGACCAGTACCTTATTAGTTTCTGAAAAAACAATCTTACTCGTTGACCCAAATTGGTTACCGCACGAAATAAAAATGATAAAAGACCTGACAAAACATTATCAGGAAGGTCGACAACTTTACCTCCTTTTTACGCATTCTGATTACGATCATATTATCGGTGCCAATGCATTTCCAGAAGCGATTGTTATTGCCACCGAAGCATTTACTAAGAATCCGAATAAGAAGAAGGTTTTGGAAGAAATATATTTTTTCGATGATTCCAATTATATCCAACGAGATTACCCGATCAGTTATCCTTTGGTAGATGTAGTGGTGAATAAAGATGGCCAACAATTAACGATAGGAGATATGACGTTGGTTTTTTATCTAGCTCCTGGTCATAACGCCGACGGAATGTTTACGATCGTGGAAGAAGCCAAAACTTGGATTGCTGGAGACTACCTCAGTGATATTGAATTTCCTTTTATTTACCACAGTAGTGCCGATTACTTAGAAACGTTACACAAGGTAGATCGAATTTTGGAAATGCACGATATTGATCAGCTCATTCCAGGTCATGGAACTCCGGCCAAATCAATTAAAGAAATACAAAAGAGGAAGTTGGAAAATCAAAGTTATATCTTGGAGTTAAAATCAGCCGCCCGTACCACCAACGAGTTCAATATTCAAGCGTTGTGGAATCGCTATAAATTTCGTCGGGGTATGGAGGCTTCTCACGAAGAAAACGTGGCATTAATTGAGAAAGAGGTGGGTGTCAAAGCCCTGTAAAACGGTAAGTAGATTGATAGAAATAATCGTAGTAATTGAAATTGAGATTATAAAAGCCACCAAGATGAAAAGATAGCTTTGGGTTGGGGTTGTTTATCTTACGTAACCAAGAGAATTCAAGGTTTCCAAAAATATAACTAGAAGTCCAAGCCTCTAAAATAGAGGTATATGATTTTCCACTAGAAAAATAAAGATCAACTTGAATTCTATTTTTACTAGATGGTTTTTGATGGATTAATTTCAGACCAAATGCCAAGCCTGATTCGGTATAATTAATATCGGAAAAATTAACATCATTTAAATATCCAAACAGATATCTGATAGAAACTCCAATTTGGTTAGAACTTTTTGTATTTTTCTGTATGGTTTCTTGTGCAGACAAAGGGCTGGATAACAGGATGAATGCTCCCCAATATAAGTATTTCTTCATAGCTTTGATATGTTCGTCAAGTCATAAGACTTCACTGTTATCAACATCAAAGGCTCCTTTATCACAGATAAAATAGGTGTCGATTTGATGAACTGCAAAGATGGTATTTTTTATGATAAAAAAAATTATCTTCTTTTAATCGGGCCTTTTGACTTGATAAACGATAAATCTGAGGTTATGACCGAATTCACCCTCCTATTTTTCTAAAAGAAATTAAAAAATCCACTTATTTTGTTGAGAAAACTAACGAGTAGTAAGGGTGAGTGAATCATGAATAAATACGAAATTTCGCTAGTAATATCGGGTAGAAAATGGGTTGCCTCATTTATATTTCTATTCTTATCCGTTTCTTGGGTTATAGCTCAAGACCTATCTTATCGGCAGTATACGATTGAGGATGGGTTGCCTAGTAATCAGATTTATGATATTCACCAAGACCAAAAAGGCTTTATCTGGTTTGCGACAGAAAATGGATTAAGTAGATATAACGGAGCAAAGTTTATTAATTACACCTTATCCGATGGACTTCCAGATACAGAGATAATTAGCTTTTTTGAAGATTCAAAAAACAGACTATGGTTTTCTTCCTTTAATGGACAGTTAGGCTTTTATAAAGATGGGATTTTTCATAATCCAAAAAACACCGAATTTTTAAGAGAAGGATATCTTAATAATTCTATTCTTAATACGATTGAAGATCAGGACGGTAATATTTATTTTTCGTATGATAAATTGATCATTCGGATCAACGCTCAGAATGAGTTGACAAAAATAAAAACCATCCATCATTCTGATTTTGTAATGGATATTCATGGTCAAGTGTATATCCATCCTACGAATAAATCTGATAAAGTCTACGAATTGATTAAAATACCACAGTTAGAATCCGTTCCTTTTCATTCTACCAAATTTGATATTGAGAATAAATACAAACTATTTTATTCAAAAGCCATAAATTTTCCTTCTGTTCATCCGGTTTCAGCGAATTTCAAAAAGCAATATCGTTCCAAACGGAATCAATTGGTTTTAAAAAAAGATAATGCTTATTGGTTGTCTTCGCCTACTTCACCTTTACAGATCTTAACTATTAACGAAGATGGATTTTTAGATATACGATATAGGTTGGATAATCTTAATCTTGCCAAAGGTATTATTGATAGAGAAAAAAATATTTGGTATGGAAGCCTTGGAAAGGGTGCGTTTAGATTTGACAAATCTAACGCCAAAGCCTATCGCTTGGGAGAACATTTAGAAGGAGAACTTTTGAGTAGTTTATTTATTGACAAAACGAATAATCAGATTTATTGCGGAACTAGTGATGGAGTTCTTAATGTTATTTCAGATAAAGAAATTCGGAGGATTAAAATAGGTGTTCAGGATAAGGGAAATCCAAGAATCAGAGATATTGAAAAAGATAATTTAGATCGTTTATGGTTGACTTATGAGGCTTTTATATTAGCCTATGATGTAAAGACTTTAGAACCTGATGATATTGTCACTATTAAGACAAATTTTGGAGCACCTAAAGATGTAGCCATCGATCAGATTAATAACCAAATCGTCATTGCCAATAATCGTGAGACTTTAAAATTTAGGTATGATGAAGAAGAATTATCTTCGAGAATGCTTCTTAATGATAAAAGATCCACCTATGTTCATATCGATGATAATCAACAAATTTGGTCGGGAACTACTAAAGGACTTTTCAATTATCCTATTAATGGTAGTGACATCCATGTAAAAAATATTGGAGATGATCCTATCTCATGTATCAACCATCTTGGAAAAACCATTTTGGCAGGTACCAAAGGGAAGGGACTATTGATCATTAATGGAGATTCTATTACCAATATTTCCACCAAACAAGGCCTACCAAGTAATCTGATCAGGTCTATTCAAGTTTTTGATGATCAAAGTGTTTGGGCGTCAACTGATCAGGGATTATGTAAAATTAATAATCTGCCCAATCCTAATTTTTCTATTCAGGTGATAAATGAAGAAGACGGACTCATTAGCAATAATGTCATTGATTGTGGAATTATTGATAGTTTGTTATATGTATTGTCTTCCAATGGACTTTCAGTACTGAAGGTCTCGGAAATCAATGATAATCATTTACCTTCTAGAATTAATTTAGAACAAATATTGGTCAATGAAAAAAAGATGTCTTCTGATTCCATAAAACAATTGGCTTCCAATCAAAATAATATTTCTTTTCTTTTTTCGGGTATTCATTTTGGCAACAGGAATAATCTTATTTACTTGTACAAGTTAAATGGTTATCATGATAATTGGCAAAGAACTAAGAACGAAAATTTGGTTTTTGAACAACTTCCTCCAGGAGCGTATTCCTTTGAAATATATGTTTCTGTGAATGGTATTAAAAGTAGTAATACAGAAATAGTAAATTTTGAAATTGTTCCTGCCTTTTATCAACGTATAGCCATTCAATTTTTGGGCTTTGCCTTTTTTCTTTTTGGATTATTTCTTTTTATTCGGTATCTTATTGATAGAGAAAAAGAAAAAAATAAAATAGAGAAACGATTATTACAATTGGAACAAATGGCCCTACAATCTCAGATGAATCCTCATTTTATTAAGAATTCATTGGGTGCCATACAACATTTAATGATTAAAAAAGACGTTCGAACGGCCAATAAATATCTTACCGTTTTTGGAGAATTGATTACTAAATTACTAATGCAATCTGATCAATCTCAAATAAAAATAGAGGATGAAATTAAGATTCTTGAACTTTATTTAAGTATTGAAAAATTACGCTTTGACCATAATTTCGAGTATCAAATTATCTATAATTTAAAAGAAATTTTAGACGAAAAAATTCCGTCCATGATGATTCAACCACTAGTCGAAAATGCGATTATTCATGGGTTTAGAGATTCGACAAAAGGAAGAAAGAATAAATTGATCATTCAACTCAAACTTCAAAACGAATACCTTGTCTGTACGGTTGAAGACAATGGATCGGGTATTAAAAAAGAATCTGAAGATCCTTCTGTAATTTCTATTAAAAAAGGAATTGCCATAAAAAATATAAAAGAAAGAATATCTTTGTTAGCTATTAAAAATCCAAAAACTAGCTTTAAAGTGGTAACCTCTAATTCCAGAGGAACCTTAATTAAATTATTTTTGCCATTAAGTCTTTAAGACAAAAACTTCTATGTTCAAATACAGGCTTGCTTAAAATAAGATTATGATTAATGCCATTATTATTGAAGATGAATTTGGATCGCGAGAGTCCCTCAAAGCGATTCTAAAAGCCTATATTAAGGACTTAGTGGTAATAGCAGAAGCGTCAGATATTAAATCTGGCATTCAAGTATTAACACGAAATAGTCCTGATCTGGTTTTTATGGATATTCGTTTGCCAGATGGAGACAGCTTTAATATACTCGATCACTTTCCGAATCCTAAATTTGAAATTATTTTTATTACTGCTTATTCGGATTATCTCCAAAGAGCCTTTGATTATTTTTCTTTCCAATATCTCACAAAACCAATTGATATTGAAAAATTAGAAAAAACCATTGAACGTTACCGATCTACTAGAATTCCAGCTTTTTCAAAAGACAAGCTTAAGGGCCTTAAAACCATGTTGATAAACAAGCCCAAAATTTTAACCATCCCTCATAGCGATGGACTTAGAATTTTATCGATTGTTGATATTGTTAGATTGGAAGCAGATGGTAGTTACACTAAAATATTTCTTATTTCCGGAGAGAGTTTAATCTCTACCAAAGGAATTGGAACCTACCAAAAAATATTAGAAAACTATTCTTTTTTTAGAACGCATAAAAGCCACCTGATTAACGTCAGTATGATTGTAAACATCTCTTATTCAGATGGAATCCTTCTAAAAAATAAGGAAATTGTTCCGTTAGCACAGAGAAATAAAAAAGAGTTTATTGAATTCATTGGGCAGATGGGAGAATGAGATACCATTTAAATTTGGACTCCCCGAAAAATTGAATTTTTAAGACCTAATTAATTCAAACTTCCCAGTGTCAAAAAAAATATATCTCCTACCAGGTTTTGCCTTAGATCCTGCCATTTTTGATAAACTAGAATTACCAGGAGAGCTTATTTATATGTCTTGGTTAGAACCCAAACAAACCCCACTGCAAAAGCCTACCGAAGTGAGTCATATTATTAAACAAGTTTTAGAAGCCTTGAATGGGAAGGATTTTTATGTTACTTTGAGGACTATTCAAAATATTAACAAAAAAGCAGGTTTTTTTTAGAACCTGCTTTTTCATTTATTCACTTTCTGTTTCTCTATCGAAGATGTCATAGTCTTCGTCAAAATCGTCTATTTCATCAAGCCATTGTTTGTTTTTGTATTTAGGCTTTTTCATGGGTTTTTTCCTGTGGGAATCCATGTTTTCCCCGTTCGATAAGGAAGGTTTTGCCGGTGTTTTTCTACCACCAGGCACATTCTTACGTGGCATGCGAATAAGCGTTAGAATAACAGATGCTAAAGCAAATCTGTCACTGAATACTTGGACAAAAAATACTTAACTTGTCACGGTACTCCTGTTAATAAATTAGCCTCAAGGAAAAAGTGCACTAAAGGCCGTTCTTAAATGAGAATATTTCACTAAAATTCCCCCTAAATCAGGGTTTCTAAGTTAAATTTTCATAACAAATATAAAATCCTCCTACTATATTGCCAAATTTTTTAAGAATTTTTGTTAACGATTAATTCTTTTTGGCCTAGTAC
>CAZYAC010000072.1:0-9851 GCA_964645475.1 uncultured Saprospiraceae bacterium
ATGGTTAAATTATTAGAAGAAAGATCGAAGCAATCATCACTGATTATCAGATCGTCTACTAGTAAGGAATCTCCCATTTCAATTAATAATTCACCAGAATAGGATAATCCGTAAACACGACAAGTACCTGTTCCAGCAGGATCAAAGTCGACCGTATTTCCTGGAGGAATTCCAAGAATGACTCCTTGATCATCCGTAACTACATAAGTAAATAAAAAGCCATCCAACATTACATCTGTAGAAAAGACAATTAGGTCAGGCTGTCCATCAACTATAATAGTGGTATCTGTTCCACCATTGGCTAGTTCAACAGTACCTCCTAAAACGATATCACAATCTATTTCTTGTTCTGTTATGTACGGTACGTTTATGGCGCTTGCACCGGGAAAAACACTGTTGTATTCAGGTGTAAAGTCACCCCCTTCCTCTGGTACTTCAAAACCGAGAATGGCCCCACCATTGTTGGTTCGTTCGGCCACAAAGATTATTTCAAGTAGCGGGTCGTAGCCAATATCTACTGGATTCCCCAAAAAAGTATTGCCTCCTTCAATTCTAATTTGTTCGCTAGCACTGATATTAATATCTATTACGGAGAGAATAAAATTAGGAATAATAACAATCGCCCCATCACTATCATCATTGACATCTCCTATATCTGTCAGATACATAACATCTTCAAAGAAATCATAATATATTCCATGCGTCCTTACCATATTTTCTATAGTAAAAGTAAAGTCTGGAGCAAGCGGCCCATCTGGTTGACTAAAAAATTCATCGAATAAGGCTACTTCGTTTGAGTTATCAACAACGGCAAATATAACCTGATCCGCAGAGGTTATTCCCCACAGATTGATATCTACGTCGTGTGATCGGTCAAAGGTAATTGAGGTTGGAGTAATCTCATAAACTACAAATTTATTTTGCATTCCATTATCTGCATTCGCATCTTGCGCTACTACCAATTCTCCATTATTAACGACAATTTCTCTTCCATTAATAAAGTCAGAAGTTGAAGTGGCAATCAGTGGAGGAATAGCGTTCATATCGAGTGAAGCTCTTACCTGATCATATAGGTTGATCACATTATTAGTTCGATCGAGCTGATAAAGAACATCATTTTCAATATCGTAATGAATACCTTCGGCATCCATTCCACCTGAAGCAAATGTGCTGAACTGGAGGATACCATTATCCAAAATTTCATAAGCTCCTATATTTCCGGAGGTATTGGATGAAGCATAAAATCGAGAAACAAGATTAACAATTGGGATGTTTTCGTCTGCAAGCGTTACCGCAGAGGCACCTGCAAATTCGTTGCTATAAACTGGGATGATATCTCCAGAAGTAGCAGGAAGATTAAAAGCTAATAATTTTCCTCCGCCGTTTGTACGTTCAGCAACAAAAATTCTTTGACCTTCTTCTTCAAAAACTACGTCTACTGGATTCCCTAAATTTGAATCAGGTCCTTCTATTCGGATTTGCTCGTCAAGATCAATAAAGAAATCACCAGCAATAGCGGCAAAAAATCCGTCCACATAAACGAGCGCACCGTCAGAATCACTGGCTGCATCACCAATGTCAGTCAGGATCATTCGGTCACCCGCTGGAACATAAGTAATACCATGTGTACGGGTGATACCCTCCACTGTTATTACATTGGTCGGATCTACCACACTTCCATCTGCAAAATCAAAAAAGTCATTAAAAATGGCAACTTGATTGGAATTATCAACGACGGCAAAAACCGTATTTTCTAAAATTCTAAAACCCCATAGATTTACACTTACTTCAAATGATCTATCAAGTGTAATATCCGTAGGTGTAATATTGTAGATAAAAAACTTATTTACATCTCCATTGTCTGGACTGGCATCTTGTGCGACTACTAGTTTGTTACCGTTAACGGCAATCTCACGTCCATTAATAAAGTCAGAGGTTGAAGTAGCGGTAACTACAGGGTTGGATCCAGCTGCGAGACTATCACAAACACCACCATAGGCATTTATTACATTATCCGTCCGATTTAATTGATAGATAACGTCTTGATTATCATCATAATAGATGCCATCACCATCCATTGCCTGGCTAGTGAAGCTGTTCATCGTAATACCCATCCCAGAGAGATCATAGACGCCAATCTGCGCCTGAGTATTAGAAGATACAAAGACCGGAGGATTGGTTGTATTCGTAATAATGGTCTCCAGTTCATAGGATGATCCACTAAACGCATTTCCACATAGGAATAGCGCCAGCAAGAAAGAAAAGGTGGCTTTCATAGAAAAATGTTTAAGTAAAGGTTATTACAGGTATAAAAAATGAAAAAATCTGTGATCCAATTAAGAGACCACAAATAGCATGTTTGTTAATATTGAATCGTATCTTTTCGGTAAGTGCTTGTGTGATAGGTTTAAGGGATACCTATCTAGGTTATATAGGTTTCAGATAAAAGTATTCTCAAAGGTAATAAATTAGTTTTATAAAATAATACTGCAAGTATTGGATTTTTTTTGAATTAATATAGACATAAAACGACTGTTTGTTATGAATAAAATTTAATTTTTTTGAATTTTTCTCATATTTCTGTATAAATTGGCGTTTCAAGACAACGTTTTCTTAGGAATGATGTTCTTTTGATGGTGGGTGAAATTAATAGGCTAAAGTCTAATAGCTTACAATATTTTTTAATATAAATAATCTATGCCAGAGACGATTTCTTATGAATCAGCCTTAGCGGAATTACAAGGGCTAGTAACGGAACTACAGGGTGATGCAAGCAGTATTGATGATTTGTCAGCTAAGGCTAAGCGAGCTGCAGAGCTAATTCAATATTGTAGAGAAAAACTGCGCCACACAGATCAGGAGTTGAAAGGATTATTTGATCAGGGACTATAATCGTTGACAATGTATTGGTTTCTGTGAAAAAATAAACTATGATTTTTGTAATTTTTGATATTGACGGAACACTTGTACATTCCAACAAGGTGGATAGTCAATGTTTTTCAGATTCTTATGAGTCGGTTTTTGATCGAGCTTTCCCTTCCATCGATTGGCGTGACTATCCTCATGTAACTGATGATACGATCTTTGCCACCGTATTCAAAAATCATTTTTCACGATTACCCACCTCATTAGAAAAGAAAACATTTCAAGAACATTTTGTTACGAAAATTTTAACTGAACGGGAACGTCAACCAGAGGCTTTCAATCAAGTGCCAGGGGCACGTGTGATGGTGGAGGCCTTGCAAAAAGACGACCGGTATCGAGTAGGAATTGCGACGGGCGGATGGCAAGCTCCTGCACAAGTGAAATTAGATTTTGTTGGGATTGATTTTTCAAAAATGCCAGCTGGTTATGCTGATGGTAACCCAACACGACCAGACATTATTCAAACGGCTATTGATCAGTCAATAAGTCTTTATGGCGAACCGACGAAAATTGTTTATGTTGGAGATGCCATTTGGGATTTAACCACTTGTCAAGAAATGGAATTACCGTTGATTGGTATTAGAGTAAAAGGAGACTTGAATTTTTTTAAAGAACGTGGCTTGGATTTTGTTTTTCCAGGATATGAAGATCTAGAAGCTTTTCAGCATGCCATTGAAGCAGTAGTTTATAGGTAAGTTTTTATTCGAAGGTGTTATTTTCTTCCCCTCGACCAGCAATAATATCTAAGAAAAGTAGAATTATTCCTATCGGTACCCCGAAAAGAGTCTTAAAAAGACCAATTGGATCTTCTTTGAGATCCTCTGTGTAAGCGAGCAAAAAAAGAATCAATAAACTGGTTCCGATTACTAGAGTAGGAGTAAGATAGTTTTCCATGTAATTTATTTAATAAAAGAACAAGTTTAAAATTACTAAAAAAAATCCTTGTCGGTATACCATTGAATTTTTTAACAATCTTTAAGAATTTTGATTTTTGATTCCAAATCTTTTATCAAGCGTACAGCTCCCTCCGAATTCATTGATTTTAACTCAAATAGCATTTGTTCCATAACTGGAATAGAGTAAGTCGGTTCTTCTTGTTTTGGGAAAAAACTTTCCTGTGGTGCCAATGAAAAAAATAAATTATCGGACCATTCATTTCTTTCGCCATCAATTACCAAATGAATTCGATCACTAGTTCCATTATTGGCAACTGAATGAATAAAATTAACGTTGGTATACCAACATTGCCCTTCTCTCATTTCAAGTCTTATATCATCCAAAATAAAATCTACTCCAGCATTGGTAATTATTGGAATATGAATTCGGAACATGTTATCCTCATAACCAGAATTATAATCACGATGAGGTTTGATATAAGCACCGACTTCTAGTTTTAATAATCTAACAGAAAGTAATTTGGTTTTAAAGGATTGAATCACCTCCTTAAAATACTTAGCATTTTTTAGTACAGGTGTCTCCGTCAAAGGTATGTTCGAATTGGACATTGCAAAAATATTCGCGGCATCACCGTTTGGAGCATATAAGGCAATAGAATTCCAGTTACCTGTATATCCTCCTGAATTGAAATGAGGTGTCCATTCCGATTTTAGAATCACCTTTAATTCCTCTTTTAATTTTTTAATGTCAAACTGAAACGGAAGTTGTAAATGTTTAGTTATTTGTTGATGCTCCATGAATTTTAATTTTTTGACAATTTCTTTACCTAAAACGAAGATAGGTTTTATTTCAATATTTTATAAAAAAAAGTGTCTTCCCTAATTCATCGAGAAGACACTTACATGGTTTAATTATTAGGATACACCTATTGTTTAATCATTTTTTGCGTTGCCATATTCGTGGCTGTTTCTAATTGATAATATAACAAACCGACCGACGATAATTCAGCACCATCAATAATCAATTGATGATAACCTTTTGTATAATTGTCCGTAATTTGTTTAACAATACGACCAGTAACATCATAGATTTTCAAAGTGGCTTTGCTACTTTCTGGTAAACTAAATCCGATCACCGTTTCCGACTTAAACGGATTGGGTTGATTTTGATACAACTTAAATTCTGAGAAGATATTGGTAATATCATCAAACGATAATTCTAAATTCATTGATTCAAATTCTTTTGTATAAGCTTCTGCTTCAGTTAGCCTAGAATTTATTAAGATTGCCTCTCCAAGTTGAACATCTTGGTTTGCTTTAAAATTAATACTAAACAAAATGGCATCATCAGGAAGTGATCTAGCGACAGTGGTATTCCAACTACTTGTAATAGCACCTTGATCTTGCTTGATCCCAAAGTTATCCATACTTAAATCTTGAAGCTGTCCTTGCTGTATATCAACAAAGGTTAACTGGTTCGGATCATATTCTAGCGTAAATTGATAACCGAGCAAATCTTTAAAATCACTTGCTCTAAAATCTACTGAATAGGTTTCTCCAGAAAATAATTCCTGGTTGTCCACCTTGAAATTCAGTGTGTTTCGATCTCTTGTGTCACCAGTTGAAGCTAAAGCATTCACCTGAGCAGAACCGTTCAAATCACCGATTTTTATGGCAATAAAATCAGCTACTTCTGCTTGAGTCAGATTGTTGATATTATGAACTTCTGGGAAAGTAGCGGCAAATGGATTTTCTGGATTCGGGAAAATATATTCCGCATCTACAAAACGCCACGAAGTATTGTTCGTGTAATCATCAGCAATTAATAAGATCAATCTTCGTAGTTCGATCATATCAAGTGCGGTAATGGAGCCAGACCGATTAATGTCGGCAGCGATTATTCTATAAGGTGAATCTAAAGTTTGAATTTCTAGTAAATGCTGTCCCATTAGGATCAAATCAATGGTGGTAATACCATTTAGAATATCACCGAGACGACTTGGGACAACCTCGTAGTTTTGTTCCAATTCAACCGTAAATTCATAAGCACCATTCTCTTCTGTAATCTGAATTTCGCCTTCTCCCAATCCATTCATGTCTAGCGCAATTTCTACCGCTTCGACTAACTCATTTTCTTCCGTTTGAATTGTTCCGGAAATCGTCGTTGCTGAGGAAGATGGAACCTCCTTAAGCCTAAAGGTAGCCGAAACTGAGGTCGTATTTCCACAATCGTCTGTTGCGATAAAGCTGACAATGGTGGTGGCAAAAGGGCCAACAAAAGTAGTATTAGGAACGGCTGGTGTATAACTCCAGCTTACTGAATTTGAAGTGAATCCGTTACATTCGTCTTCTGCTATAAAATTAGCAATATTGTTGTTCGCCCATGTTTCGTAGGAAGCCTGTGCGTTCGCATCGAATAGTCGAATGGCATCCGTTGGGGTAGAGCTAATGACGGGGCCATCGGTATCTTTTATTACTACAAGAGCCGTACAAGAACCTATTCTACCACATTGATCGGTAGCAGTAAAAGTCACAATCTGCCAAGCAACGGCATTGGCAACTGCGACAGGACCATTATTACAATTTTGTAAATTAAATCCATTCGCACTAAAGTCATTTGTAATCGTAGAAGAACTATTACAGGAATTAATGACGGTAGCAAGATTGGCATAATTATCAAAAGTATTTTGAATCATATCTGTATCAGCAGGACATTCTATAACACAAATGTCGACTGGACAAACAAACTCTGGCCCTTCGTTAATTAGGGTGTAAGTTTGAATATGACTTGCTGTTCTTCCACAAATGTCCGTGACAGTATAGGTGTATGAAATAGAAGATCCAGGGCAACCGGTTGTACCATTTGTGATTGGTCCACTGACGGTTGTAGTCGCACCTAATCCACAATCAATTTCATATTGGAAAAGATGTGGTTGAGGGAAAGCATTAACTTCGCAATCAACGGTTTGATCCAAAGGTATACTAGTAATAATAGGACCAACTATACTCTGTAAGTATGAAAAGGTTTGCGAACAAACACTTGTATTTCCACAAATATCTGTAACGGTATACGTGCGCGTCAATGTTCGGTCGGCAGGATCTGAAGAACAGAAATCTAGCATAGATTGATTTGGAGGGCTATCTACATAACTCACACTTATTTCTGTCAAACTACTACAGTTATCAGAAATGCTACCACCAATTGCTAAAAAGTCTGTTACTGACTGAGCATCAGGTAGTGGATCTGTATTACAAACCAATCCGTTGATATTAGGAGGGCACGTAATGTTTGGCCCTTGGGTATCTCCAACGATAATTCGTTGAACGCAATTGGTCGCATTGCCGCAATTATCAGTAGCTATCCAAGTACGGTTAATATTATATTCATACTGACCACAGCCAGATGTTGTTTGGGTCGATACATCTGAAAAAATAATGGTTATATCTGATGCTCCCGAACAGTTATCAGTAGCGGTTGCCATGCCGGTATTGGCTGAAGAAGTATCCTCGTCACATTCGATAGACACGACCGGAGGACAAATAATCATCGGTGGAGTATTGTCTTCCACCGTAATGGTTTGAATACAGGTAGCAGTATTCCCACATGGATCAGAAGCGGTCCAAGTACGCGAAATGGTGTAGTTCATATTCCCACAACCATTTGCGGTCTGAGTAGAGATATCAGAAAAGGTAACCGTAAGTTGAGCATCTGGACTACAGTTGTCTCCCGATGCAGTTGCAGTTCCGGTAGCCGTTGGATCGGATGGATCATCGCATTCAATAGTCACATTCACCGGACAGGTAACAGTAGGAGGGGTGTTGTCTTCCACCGTAATGGTTTGAACACAAGTAGCGGTATTACCACATGGATCTGAAGCGGTCCAAGTACGTGAAATGGTATAATTCATGTTGCCACAACCATTTGCGGTCTGAGTAGAGTTATCAGAGAAGGTAACCGTAAGCTGAGCATCTGGACTACAATTGTCTCCTGATGCAGTTGCAGATCCTGTAGCCGTTGGATCAGATGGATCATCACACTCAATCGTTACATTCGCTGGACAGGTAATGGTAGGCGGGGTATTATCCTCTATTGTGATAGTTTGAATACAAGTTGCGATTCTATTGCAGTTATCAGTTGCGGTCCAGGTTCGCGAAATGATGTATTGAAATTCACTACATCCTGTGCCTTGTGTACTAACATCCGAGAAGGTGATATTTAAGTTAAAGTCTGAACAAGAAGCGGTACCTGTTGCCATTCCGGTATTAGCAGGGCTGCTATCCGCATCGCAAGATATGGTTGTATTAGCAGGGCAGGTAATACTAGGTGATTGCGTACTTTCAATAGTGAAGGTTTGTGTACATGCATCCATATTCCCATCCTCATCCTGAACCGAATAGGTTCTTGAAATACTAACCGAGTTGCCAGGGCAACCACTATTTGCAGGTATTGGATCAGTTTGGGCCGATATTGTTGCTTGACCGCAAGCCTCGGAAATGATAACCAGGCTATTGTCAACAGGAGGTATATCTGATAGACATTCTAAATTTTGGTCAGAAACAGCAGAACAATCTACCATCAATTCGCAACAAATTGGATCTACAAATATAGTTCCATTGGATGTTCCCGTACAGCCATTTGCGTCTGTAAATGTATAGGTAATCGATACGTTTCCTCCTGCTGGAGCAGAAGCAGTTGGGTCAAATGAAAAGGTTGTTCCATTTCCATCGTCCGCAACACCAGAACCTGAATAAACTCCTCCGGTTGGTGTACCTCCTCCAAGGCCTGTAACCACTGCATCCTCAATACAAACCTCTGGAGCTGGAGCCATGAAATTAACAACCGGAATATCCCATACTTCTACATTTTCAGAAGCAGCATTTGTACAACTATTCCCATCGGTAAAGGTATAAGTAATCGTATGCATTCCAATTCCTGCCATGGCAGGATCAAAATTATAAGTCATCCCATTGCCGTTATCTGTTACTCCAGTTCCACTATAAATACCACCGGCCGGTGAACCTCCACTGAGCCCAGTTTGTACGCCACTGTTGATACACAAATCAGTTGGATTGGAAAAGGAAACTATGGGTAAACTGAAAATTTCTATATTATCTGTACTAGTATTGGTACAACCATTTACATCAGTAAAAGAATAGGTTATGGTATGAATTCCAACACTCGCACTAGCAGGATCAAAACTATAAGTCATCCCATTCCCATTATCAGTAACACCAGGGCCACTATAAGTTCCTCCTGTTGGTATACCACTACCCAAATTGTTTTGTACCCCTTCATCAATGCATAAATCAGCAGGAGCAGTAAAAGTAACAACTGGAAGTGCAAAGACCTCCAAACCATCAGAAGCAGAATTAGAACAACCGTTGGTATCACTAAATAAGTAGGTAATGGTAGGTGTACCTACTCCAGCGGTAGCCGGATTAAACGAATAAGTCATTCCATCACCACTATCCATTACTCCTGGACCACTATAAGTTCCCCCGACTGGAGCACCACCCGTTAAACCAGATTGAATCCCAGCATCAACACACAAGTCAGCTGGGGCAGAAAAGGAAACTACAGGTAGCGCAAAGACTTGAATATCATCAGAATCAGAATTCGTGCATCCATTTGCGTCTGTAAAGGAGTAGAGAATGGCATGTGTTCCAACGCCAGCCATGGCGGGATCAAAGTCAAAGGTCATCCCATTGCCGTCATCGTATACGCCAGGTCCACTGTAAGTTCCACCTGTTGGAGTTCCGCCTCCTAAATTATTTTGTACACCTGTATTAAGACATAAATCAGCAGGAGCTGTGAAGGCAACGGTAGGTATTGCAAAGACTTGGATATTATCAGAAGCAGAATTTGCGCATCCGTTTGCGTCCGTAAAAGTGTATGTAATGGAATGCGAACCTACTCCTGCTATGGCAGGATTAAAAGTGAAATTTATTCCATCTCCAATATCCGTTACACCCGCCCCAGAAAATACCCCACCTGATCCGCTAGGCGAACCTAACAAACTATATATATCC
>CAZYAC010000072.1:9951-16352 GCA_964645475.1 uncultured Saprospiraceae bacterium
GGATTAAAAGAATAAGTCATTCCGTTACCATCGTCCATTACTCCAGGTCCACTATAAATACCTCCAGATGGACTACCGCCTCCTAGATTATTTTGAATCGCAGCATCTACACAAAGGTCAGCGGGAGCCATGAAGGTAACAACTGGAAGTGCAAAGACTTGAATATCATCTGAAGCAGCATTGGAGCATCCGTTCCCGTCGGTAACAGTATAGGTAATGGTATGAGTTCCAACCCCAGCCGAGGCAGGATCAAAGTCATAAGTCATCCCATTGGCGTCATCGTTTACTCCAGGTCCACTGTAAGTTCCACCCGTTGGAGTACCACCACCTAAATTATTTTGTATACCTGAATTCAGACATAAATCAGCCGGAGCAATGAAAGTAACGATTGGTAGAGCATTAACTTGGATATCATCCGTTGCTGTAATTGAACAACCATTTGAGTTGGTAAAAGTGTAGGTAATGGTATGAGTTCCAACGCCAGCTGTTACTGGATTGAAATCATAGGTCATTCCATTATTGTTGTCAGTTATCCCAGCTCCACTATAAACACCTCCAGTTGGAGTTCCTCCTCCTAAAGAAGTTTGGATTCCTGCATCAATACATAAAGCTGCAGGTGCAGTAAAACCAACCGAAGTACTCATAACAGAAAAATCGGCTGTTGCCGTTAAACCATCGATTCCTCCAATAGAAATTGGACTGGTAACGTTCGTATAATTACCAGCAGCAGCATCACATGGAACCATAACGGTAACATCAATAGTACAAGAGGAAGAGGGGCCCAAGTTAATCCCATCTACGATAATATTCGACGTTCCGGTAACCGAAGAACCTATTCCGCACATGTTAGAAATTGGCAGATTAGTGGCAACCATTCCACTTAGGATGGCGTCAAGATTATCTTGAAAAGAGATGTCATTAACTGATTCATCTGGATTGTTATTGGTTACCGTAAAAGTTAAAGTATTGGAACTGCCCGGCGTGAAATTTCCAGCGAAAGATTTTGTGAAAGCAACGGATTCGAAGTCCAATACATCCATCGCAGGAGTTCCAAAGACAGGATTGGTATTCAGGGCTCCTGTTAAACTGCTAGTTGGGCAATTAATGGAACCACCGAATGGTGCATCAGCTGGTGTTTGTAAGGTAACTGTGAATGAACAGGAAGCACCAGCGGCAAGAGATCCTCCTGTGAAACTTAACAATCCAGTTCCACTCAACATGGAGCCGGCTCCACAAATATTACTTAGAGGTAATCCGGTTGCGGCCAATCCAGTAAGTAGGCCATCGAAATCTGTAGAAAAAGCAATATCTGAAATGGTTCCTGTAGGATGGAGATTCGTAATGGTGTATTCCACATCAACCGTGTTTCCGGGAACCACTGGATCGTTCAGGAATGTTTTGGTTAAGCCAATGAAATTATTTTCCACAGTTAGATCAGCAGAAGCCGTTGGTAAAACTACGTTGCTACCGTTTATTTCGGTAGTTAGATTACCGGTAATATTAGTATAATTCCCAGGTTGAGCACTAGCTGGAATCCTCACCGGAACATCAAAAGAACAGGTAGTTCCTGCAGGTACCGTTCCCCCTGCGAAAATAAGAAAGGAAGTGCCCGTAAATGTAGTTGCACCACAAGGGTTGGCTGGTAAATTTTCTGCGACTGCTCCAGTGAGCATTCCATTGAGGTTGTCTGTAAAAATAATATTTGTTGCATCGAAATCTGTAGAATTATTTTGTATGGTAAACCTTAAAGTTGCCAATTCTCCGGGGATAACAGAAGCTTCTAAAAATTCCTTCGAAAAGGTTAGGGTATTGATTAATAGGTCGTCTGTAGCTGGCGGACCTGTTACTATTTGGTCATTAACCGTGGCGGTTATGTCACTGGTTATATTGTTGGCATTGCCGAGGGGAGCGTTTGCGGGTACTTGTAGTGGCACAACAAAACTACAGGTTTGACCTGGATCTAGGTTTCCTCCACTAAAAGTAAGGTTTGTAGTACCCGTTAAAGATGAACCAGTACCACAAATGTTATTTTGTGGTAATCCTATGGCAGTCAATCCTGGAATCACTGCGTTGAGATCATCTGTAAAGCTGATATTTGAAGCAGTTCCAGTAGCATCTTCCGGATACACAATAGTAAATTGTAAGTTAACGGTACCTCCAGGTAAGACTGGATCATCAGTAAACGATTTGAAAAGTTGAGGTATTCCAATTATAGTGAGGTCATCGGAGGCTGGATTTGCTGTAACCGTATTTCCACCAATGGTACCTGTTAAAAAACTAGTCGTATTGGTAAAGGTTCCCGGTGCCTGATTTGAAGGGATGGATAAATCAACGGTAAAAGTACAACTACCACCAGCCGCAATATTTCCTCCGGTCATATTGAAGGTAGGTGAGCCAACATTATTTGTTATAAAAAAATTAGATCCAGTGCCACAGGAACCTGCAGCAGGTACGTCCGTGATCATACTTCCAGATATAAAAGAACCAATATCATCTGTAAAACTCAGATCGGTTAAAGCCTCAGTAGGACTAGTATTCGTAATCGTAAATTCTATAGTGGTGGTGCCACCAGCAGGGACTTGATCCGTTAAAAAAGTCTTGGTGAATTCTGGAACATTCTGAATAAATAAATTATCTGTGGCCATATTACCTGTAACTGCCACTCCATTTACTATTCCAGAAATAGCACTGGTTGTATTTAAATAAGTACCTATTGTAGCACCTGGCGGAATTTGTACCGGTACGATAAAAGTACAAGAACCTTCTGGTGGTAAGCTTCCTCCGGAAAAATTAATGGTTGAAGTTCCGCTAACTAGCGATCCAGTGCCACAAGTATTATTGATAGGCAATCCTGTGGCTGTCAATCCGGTCAAGACGTTGGTTAAGTTATCCGTGAATTCAATATTACTAGCAGAAAAATTACGATCTAAATTTGTTATCGTAAATTCAAGATCAACCGTAGTTCCCGGTCTTACTGGATCTTCAAGAAAGCTTTTTTGTATTAATAATTGTGGAGTTTCCGTTACTTCTAAAGTGGCTGCTGCCAATCCTAAATTTACCGGTTGGAAAAAATTATTTCTAAGGACAACATTTTCTGTTAGGTTATTTAAATTTCCTGCTTGATTTCCAATCACATCTACAGAAATGGTACAGGTTGTATTTGCTGGAATTGTGGTTAAACCAAGTGTAATCGTTGAGACTATTACACTCGAAGATCCAGGAACCGCATTTACCGTTATATTTCCACAACTGATATTAACGTTTGCTGGAGAAGCTACTACCATCCCAGAAGGAAGATTGTCGGTAATATCCACAGATATAAAATTGGTAGCTGTTGGATTGTCAATGGTAAAAGTCATGGTACTTCTTCCACTTACAGAAATAGCAGCTGGGGCAAAACTTTTGGCAATGGTAGGTATGCCCGAAGCTACGGTCAAATTCGCTGAGGCAGTTCCACTATTTCCAGCACTAGAAGTAAGGTCGCCAGTAGTATTGGATAAGGTGCCTGCGGTCGAACTTGTGACATTTACAGAAATTACACAGGAACTTAGACCAGATAATTCTCCGTTAGAGAAGCTAATAGAACTTCCTCCAGGAACCGCAGTAACCGTTCCTGAGAAGCAATTCGAACTTACGTTAGGAGCATTGGCAATTACCATTCCTGTTGGTAAGTTATCGGTAAAATTAAGATCAGTCAGCGGTATGTTTTGATTGTTTGTAATGGTGAAACTTAATACAGAAACACTCCCTAATCCGATTTGATTTGGTGCAAAATTTTTACTAAAGGAAGGAGGCGTAAGATTTAGAACCTCTACTTGATCTGTAGCAGACTGTCCGCCGACAGTATAAGTCAAAGTATGAATACCCACGCCTGCTGCAGCTGGATCAAATGTATAGGTCATCCCGTTGCCATCATCCGTTACTCCAGGACCACTAAAGACCCCACCAGTTGGAGAACCACCACCGAGTCCCGTTTGAACACCTGCATTTACCGAAAGGTCTGGAAGTGCCACAAAGGTGATATTATTAGCATTACTGATTCCGCAAACGATTAATGGTGCCTGAAATCCATCGGCACAACTAATAGTTGGTCCTGAATTATTTACAAAAATTAAACATTCGTTCATCACGGTAGAAATAATGTTCGTACCCGCTAAATTTCCACTAGAAGGTCCAAAAACAATAGTTCCACTTGTCCCAGAACCAGTTGCTCCTTGATAAACCGTTAGAATGTCATCTGGAGCATCATAGGTTCCTTGACTAATATTTGCTTCCGCGAATTCACCAGCATCTGGACAAACTTCAAAGATCACTAGGTTGGATTCGTTATTGTCATAACAATTGAAAAACGTTGCTTCACCCATTGGACAACCACAGGCTGCCATTACCGTAATATCATCGCTTGCAGAGCCTAAACAAGCAGTACCTTCTGTATAAGTAATCGTTGCTATACCTAGACCAGCTACAAGAGGATTAAAGGAATAAGTAAAACCGTTTCCATCATCTGTTACACCAGGGCCGCTATAAATACCACCCGTTGGCAAACCACCACCAAGTCCTGTTTGTATACTGGCATCAAGGCATAGATCTGCTGGTGCTGTGAAAGTAGGGGATGTTGTGGCAAATACTTCTATCATATCTGTAGCAGCTTCACCACCTTGCGTATAGGTTAAAATATGCGTTCCAACGCCTGTAACTGAGGGATCGAAACTAAAAGTTAAACCATTTCCATCGTCGGTCACTCCAGGACCACTATAAACACCACCTGATGGAGATCCACCATTAAGGTTGGTTTGTATTCCGTCTGTAATACACAGATCCGCAGGACCATTGAAAACCACGGAAGCAGGAACATCTTCTCCACAAACTTCTAAGGCTGTTTCAATTCCATTCTGACAAAAACCTAAAATAGTATTGCTTACAAAAATCAGGCATTCTCCTGCTATGTTTCCAGTGATTACATCGCCTGCGAGGTCACCCGTTTGAGGGCCATAGATAATGGTTCCAGTTGTACTAGAACCGGAGGTTCCCTGAAATACTGTGAGATTGTTTCCGGTGGTAATAAACGTCCCTTGCTCTATGATTGCCTGTGCAGCAAAACCAGCAGAAGGACAAATTTCAAAAATTACTAGATCTATTTCATTGGCTTCACTACAATGAAAGAAAGAGGATTGACCAACCGGACAGCCACAAGCTGCTAAAACTTCGACCATATCAGTGGAGGTTTCTAAGCAGCCAGTACCTTCTTGATAGGTAATCGTATGGGTTCCTAATCCAGCAAAAGCTGGATTGAAAGTATAGGTCATTCCATTGCCATCGTCGGTTACACCTGGACCACTATAAACACCACCTGGAGGGGTTGCACCTCCGAGTTCTACTTGAATACCTGCGTCAATACATAAATCAGGAAGTGCGGTGAAGGTACCTGCTCCGAGTGCAAATACTTCAATATCATCCATCGCTACAAATCCTCCATTTGAGTAGGATAGGGTATGTATTCCTGCTCCGGCAGCGGCTGGGTCAAGAGAATAGGTCATTCCATTTCCATTGTCTGTTACTCCGGGACCACTATAGATTCCTCCTATCGGAAAACCACCAGAAAGATTAGTTTGGACTCCATCGCTGATACATAGATCAGCGGGAGCCATAAAACTGATGGCGGGTGCGGGAATACTTTCACTACAAACTTGCAAGGGTAATTGAGTTCCATCCCCACAACTAAAGGGAACGCCTAAAATATTACTGTTGATGACAAAGATAAGACATTGATCAGCTCCGAGAGACGTGATAGTGTTCTCAGCCACATCTCCGGTAGCTGGGCCGAAGACAATGGTTCCACTGGTCATGGATCCAGAAGATCCAGAATAAACGGTCAAATTATCATTGGTGACATCAAAAAAAGTTCCTTGAATAATTGTAGATTGGATCAGCATTCCTGCGGTTGGACATACCTCAAAGGCAACTTGATTTACCTCCGCCTGATTATAACAATAGGTATTGAAGGTTTGTCCAATATCACATTGTGCTATTATTTGATTGGAATGGATAAAAAACGCAAAAAAGAGCCATAGGGAAAGAGTCTTTGTAAATGTTTTCATGGTAGTAAATTTTAAATTTTTAAGGGCTATTATTTTCTTCTTTTCAGAAACGGATTATTATCGAATAGGCAATCTATGGGCTATCCGGTCCAGTTTTTCAGGTACTGTGAGCAGGTTTTGGGAAGGTGCCAGAAGAAAAGCTCTGGAAATTTAAATTAGCGATACGTTCTTAAGTAGGTGTTCAAAATTGTTTTTACAATAATTTTGAACACCTGGCTATTCCTTTAGTTAACTTTGAAAAATTTTTCTGTAATTAATTCGTCTTTCAATAAAAATGAGATCACATACTGACCAGCGTCCAAT
>CAZYAC010000073.1:0-2062 GCA_964645475.1 uncultured Saprospiraceae bacterium
AGGATGCAAAATACCCAAAGTGATCCAATCCATGCACTGTTCCATCCGTTCCAACAAGGAGGTTTCTCTTTTCTTATTACTGCCAATGTCCCCTATAAATACCGTAACGACCGAATGGGAGACATGGATGTTTTAGCGTTTGTTAACGTGTGTGTGTGTGTGTTTATTAAGGTACAATAAACTTACCATTACCTTTGTTCCTGCCATTGCTTATTTCGATAAAATAACTTCCAGAAGTTAAAGCATCAATATTAACTATAATAGTCTGTGTCCCGACTAACATAAATTCTTTTTGCTCACTCAAAAGCTGCCCATTTAAATTGTAAACTTTTACGTTTACAAAACTATTCTCTGTTACCTTAAAATTTACTTTTAGATGATTGGAGGCGATGGGATTTGGATACATTATTAAATCAAAGTTAAATCCGGGGGTTATATTATTAGTTGAAGATAATAAGTCATTAGTATACAACTTAGTAATACCTTCTCCTAGATTGTTTTCTCCAGTGATGAGGATATCGGGATCGTTATCGCCGTCCACATCCGTAAAGGCGATCGAACCGAGCCAAACACCGTCAAATGGCGTACCTGAAAGTTCGGTAAAATTACCAAGCCCGTCGTTCATATAAAGTTTCGAAATTTGCTCGTCTCCGGAGTTATATATCGCCCCTGTAATGAAAAGATCCTGATCGGTATCACCGTCCACATCTATAAAGGCAATAGAACTTCTTCTAACCTTGTCGAAAGGCGTTCCCGACATTTCCGAGAAGTTGCCCAGCCCATCGTTGGTGTACAGTTTCGCAATTCTCTCCGTACTAGACGGGTCTTCGATGCCCGTTATAAAAACATCGGGGTCGTTATCCCCGTCCACATCCGAAAAAGCAACCGAACTTGCCGCAACGTTGTCGAATGGCGTATTTGGTACTTCGGTAAAATTACCTTGACCGTCGTTTTTGTACAGTTTTGAAATTAAATCCTCTTGACTTCGATCCCCTGTTATGAGAACATCGGGGTCACCATCCCCGTCCACATCCGAAAAGGCGATCGAACCGACCCAAACACCGTCAAATGGCGTACCCAGCAGTTCGATGAAATTGCCCAGCCCGTCATTGAGGTACAGTTTCGCGATGTTCTCGTTCGACATAGTCTGCCCCGTAAGAAGGATATCGGGATCACCGTCCATATCCACGTCTGCAATGGCAATTGAAGCCTCCACAACGCCGTCGAAAGGAGTACCCAACATTTCGGTGAAATTACCCAGCCCGTCGTTCATGTACAGTTTCGATATTCGCTGGTTTAAGTCAGTCAACCCCGTGATAAGGACATCCGGGTCGCTATCCCCGTCCACGTCCGAAAAGACAATCGAACTAAACCCAACACCGTCAAATGGCGTTCCCATCCATTCAGAAAAATTACCCAATCCATCATTGATGTAGAGTTTCGAAATTCGCTGGTTTGAATTACTTATCCCTGTAATAAGGACATCTTGATCATTGTCGCCATCCACATCCGCAAAGGCAATGGAGCTGAATCTAACACCAACGAATCCAGGATTTGAAATAACTTCCGTAAAGGTTTGCGCTGAAAGAATTTGGGTAAGCAAAAGATATAAGAAAAATAGTTTGAGCTTCATATAAATTTGTATTGATAAATAGATAATATTGATTTTTTCAGGTAATACCACATCATGTCTAGAATCGTTTATTCTTTTAACCAATTCTAAGTTATTTTTAGCTGTGGAAGTTTTTATTTTTTTACAAAAAAAATAGCCATTAGTTTTTAATATTCTCCGTTGAGCGATTGTCTAACAATCTTTCAACTAAAATCATCAGGTGCCGTAATTTCATTGAAATCAAATTGACCAAAACTTATGAGCGGTAATAATAAAAAGAGTAGTGTGTATTTCATAATAAAGCTACTTTTGTATTTTGATTAATTTCGATAATAATTCAACGATAAAATTAAAACAGAAGAAGCCTTCTTTTTTTACATATTTCGGAATTCTAAATTAATCTTTTACAAAATTTGTAACAGAACTAGGATTGGCAAAAATAGTATTGCA
>CAZYAC010000073.1:2162-4761 GCA_964645475.1 uncultured Saprospiraceae bacterium
TAAACATTATCACCAGTGAATCCAAATTTCTGATCCAGTACCGTAGCTGGAGCGGAATAACCAAAGTGGTCCAATCCATGAATTATTCCATCTGCACCGACCAGTCCGGCCATCGTGACGGGTAACCCAGCGGTCAAACCAAATTTAGCAATACCGGAAGGCAGAATAGACGCTTGATATTTAGCGGTTTGATTTCGGAATAATCCTTCACTCGGCACAGAAACCACGCGTACTTTAATCTTATCTTTTTCTAGCATCGCAGCACCTTCTAACAAAGTAGATACTTCTGATCCATTCCCTACTAAAATAACCTTAGGCGTTCCTTTACAATCATGTACAATGTAAGCACCTTTATTCATTTTCTCCGCTTGCTTAAAACGACTACCTCGTCCGCTCGCAGGAATATCTTTCACCCCTTGACGAGAAAGAATCAAGCCACTCGGACGGTGAAAATCTTCTAAACAAAGTCTCCATGCGTGGGTCGTTTCAGCAGCATCACCAGGACGCAGTGCCACAAAACTATTTTTACCGCTATGATTTTTAAGATGTTCTAACAGACGAATCTGTGCTTCTTGTTCTATCGGTTGATGTGTTGGTCCGTCCTCCCCTACTCGGAAGGCATCGTGGGTCCAAATAAAAATAACGTTAGCCTCCATGAGTGCTGCCACTCGAATGGCTGGTTTCATATAATCAGAAAACGCAAAGAAAGTAGCACAGGCAGGAATCACCCCTCCATGCAAGGACATCCCAACCGAAAGCGCAGCCATCGTTAATTCAGATACACCAGCTTGTAAAAACGCGCCCGAGAAATCACCTTTTTTGAAGGCTTTGGTTTTCTTTAAAAAGAATTCCGTTTTATCGCTATTGGCTAAGTCGGCAGAAGCAACAATCATGTTGGGAACATTTTCTGCGAGATGTGCTAGTACTGCTCCAGAAGCGTTACGCGTCGCTTGATTTGGTTTCTGTTGGATAGACGCCCAGTCGATCTTTGGTGCTTTTTCAGCAAAGAAATCACGGAACATTTTTCCTTTCTTTTTGTCCTTCGTCATCCAAGCTTTAAAGCTCGCTTTGCGTTTGGCAGCTTTGCGTTTTTTGGCAGCTATTGCTTTTGCATAGAGTTTGGTTACCTCCGGAAAAATTTGGAAAGGTTTTTTTGGATTTCCACCCAGCCCTTCAATCGTTCGTTCGAAAGAAGCGTTGGATTTTCCTAGTGGCTTACCGTGGAGTTCTACTTCGCCTTCGTATAATTTATTGTCTTCAGAACGTACGCCTTTCCCCATTTTGGTTTTACCGATAATGAGCGTAGGGCGGTTGGTTTCTGCTTTTCCTGCTTTGATCGCTTTGCGAATTTGGTTGTGATTGTTACCATTGATGGTAATAACATGCCAGCCCCAAGATTCATATTTCATCGCCGTATCTTCTCCGGTCACTTCATCCACTTCGGTGGAAAGTTGAATATCGTTGGCATCGTAAAACATGACAATACCTCCAAGTCCTAAATGGCCCGCTATTCGACCACCTCCTTGAGAAATTTCTTCTTGTACACCACCATCAGAGATGTAGATATAGGTTTGATGTGCTACTCTTTTTCCAAAACGAGCTACGAGAAACTGTTCTGCGATGGCAGCTCCGATTCCGAAAGCGTGACCTAATCCGAGCGGTCCGGAAGTATTTTCAATTCCACGTTTCACATCAATTTCTGGGTGACCGGGGGTGACACTACCCCACTGGCGGAATTTCTTTAGATCGCTTAGCTTATAATTTCCAAGAAGCGCCTGTACGCTGTAAAGCATCGCAGACATATGTCCTGGATCTAGAAAGAAACGATCTCGTAAAGCCCATTTCATATCAGAGGGGTCATAATTCATGAATTCGGAAAAGAGCACGTGCACAAAATCGGCACCACCCATCGGGCCACCAGGATGACCAGAATTAGCCTGCTCAACCATTGCGGCAGAAAGGATACGGATATTGTCAGCGGCACGCATGCCTGGAGAAGTTTTTTTGCTAGAAGCCATTGGTGTTTTTATTTTGTTAATTTTCGGGGTAAAGGTAATTTTTATTTTTCAATTTATCAGTGGAATTGTGAATCGGTTAATCGGTGATTTGTGAATCCGTTGAACTACTAAATCAACCGATACAACTGATTAACTAAAGCCACCTAATCTATCATAATTAAAATATAAAGTTTATCTTGTTGAGGTGATTATCAAACTATAGAATTATGAAGAAAAAATGTGCAGAATGCAGCGACGAATTTATGGGTCGGGCGGATAAGAAGTTTTGTTCGGATCAATGTCGTAGCGCTTTTAATAATAAATTGAATAGTGATCATTCGCAGTTTATGCGAAATGTCAATAATATTCTGCGTAAGAATAGAAGAATTTTAGCAAAGCTCAATCCACATGGAAAGAGTAAGGTAAAAAAAGATCGGTTGTTAGAGTTGGGATTTAAGTTTTCGTATTTCACCAATATTTATCAGACTAAGGCAGGCAAAACGTATCGCTTTTGTTACGACCAGGGATATTTACCATTGGAGGGAGATGTGTTTGCGTTGGTGGTACGGCAATCTTATGTAGAGTAGTTTTAATGAAGAATG
>CAZYAC010000073.1:4861-15959 GCA_964645475.1 uncultured Saprospiraceae bacterium
ATTATTAATTCTTCATTAAAATTCTTCATTACATTAAAAATAAATAGGATAAAATCTAAATCCGCCGCCGTTGGTATTCCATTCTAAGGCTGGGGCGGGAAATTTCAGTGCATTTAAACAAATCAACAATCCTTTCACAAACGGGTGTCTACTTTTGATGCGGGTAAAATCGACATCGAAGGAGAGGTAAAATTGGCGGCGTCGAGGAAAGTCGATAGGACTGGTGGCGTAGTTGAGGTTGTCGGTTGACCACACATTCGCGAAACCACCCAAGAGGTTATCTGCACCGTAGCCAACGGCAATATTGAGCCAGCGAGGTATTTTTGAATCTTCTTTTTTTAGAAAGGAACGAATATTAACAGAAGCCCAGAGGGTTTGTCCGTTGTAGTCTTTAAGAAAAGTTTCGTAAAATTTTTCGCCGTAAAGATCTGCTGCTCGATCAGCTACCGTGGTGGTTCCTTGGCCATTGTTCGCATTGAGAACTGTTCGAGGATAGCTAACTGGGTGTGCCGAAAGTTTGAGGGTGATCCGTTGTTCCTGCCACGCCAGCTCCTGTGCAGTGAGCAATGCAAGCCCTGCTGTATTGAAGGCAATATCTCCGACGGAAAATCCCCATTTCTCAGAAAATCCATCTAGCACTTCGATGCTCGTTTGAAATAACGCACCGAATCCGACTCCTAACCACATTGCTTTTTTACGGGGCATCCCGGCCCAAAGACCACCATACATTAGAATAAGGCTTTCGTTATAGGCGGAATAAAAATGTCCTACCTTATCCATATCGTTCCATTCGCCCCAGTCGTTGAAAAGATGAAAACTTGAGCGTTCAAAGTCGGCATACCAAGCGGCATTGAGTCCGATCATCGTGGCGGCATAGCCTACTGAGGTGCCTCCAATCAGGGTGTAAGCTCTCGCTTTATTAAGCGTATCTGCTGGCAAAAAGAAACCACCAGACTTCGCCTTCTGTGCCGCAAGTTGACTACTTGTGAAAAAAAACAAACCAATAATCGCAATGAACATAAAACGCTTCATATTGGTAAAAATAAGGGAAAAAGTAGTAAAGATGGGTGCAAAACTCAGGCATGTAAACCCTATTATTCAAGTAAAACCACTCTTTTTAACGTTTTAGACTTCACCAAAAACATAAATTATAGAATGCCACTGGTTTTAAGTAAATTTGTCAATGAGGGATATATTTGTAATGAATCGTTTTTTAAATTAAAAAAGACAAACATACGAAGCATTCAACTCCGTCCCTTCTAAAAAACTAATACTTCCATTTAATTGTTAGTTATTTGGAACCAACTTAATTCTATCATAAAACTGTTATCATGAAACAAAATAAATTTATGGGTTTTGCCATATTGGCTTTTATTGCACTGGTTTTTTTGATCAGCCTATCCAACAGTCTTTTTCTCAATATTGATCCGGGGGAAAAGGGTGTTATCTTTCGCCCTTTTAGCGGTGGACTAGACAAAGAAACGATTTACGATCAAGGATTCCACATCATTGCACCGTGGAATAAGATGTATATCTACGATATTAGAGTCAACGAGGCATTTGAGAAGATGGATGTTCTGTCGAAAAATGGTCTATCCATCGCCGTAGAACTGTCTTATCGTTTTAATCCGTTACCTGCTAAAATCGGACATTTGCACGATGAAATCGGGATTGACTATGTAGAGCGAATTATCAAGCCTGAAATTCGTTCAGCAACCCGAGAGGTCATCGGAAAATATCTTCCTGAGGAACTCTATTCTACCAAGCGAGAGGCTATTCAAGATGAAATTGAGCAGTCTACTCTAAAGGCGGTACAAAGTAAATATATAGTGATCGATGCGGTACTGATCCGTTCGGTACAATTGCCAGAAAAACTAAAAGCGGCTATTGAGCAGAAATTAGAGGAAGAGCAATTGGCTTTTCAATATGATTTCCTCCTAGATCGGGAACGCAAGGAATCAGAACGTAAGATTATTGAAGCCGAAGCAAAGGCAGAATCAAACCGTATTTTGAATGCCAGTTTGACGGATAAGATTTTGCAAGATAAGGGGATTGAAGCGACCTTGGAATTGGCCAATTCTCCTAATTCTAAGGTGATAATTGTGGGCAGTGGAGACAATGGATTACCTTTGATTTTGGGTAATTAATCCTTAAATAAATAGGACAACCTAAAATAGTTAACCCGTTCCGACTTTAAGTCAGGACGGGTTATTTTTTACTACAGCGTAAACAATGAGACAAAAAGGGTTGTTTACCTTAAGTTTGTTGGAAAACGGTATCATTTTGGGTACTTTTATACTGTTATTATTCGTTGCAATCTATGGAATAAGCCTTTCGCTGTTGAAAGCAGCCAACATACCCTGTCAAATAACCAAAAACGGCCTATTCTAAAGTACCTACCTGAAATTTTATAAAACACACCATATTCAAAGTAAAATGAAATATTTATATTCGTTAGCCTTACTCTTTGTTTTCTGTTTTTATACAAATACAAGCTTTGCCCAGATGTCGAATGGCAATTTTGGAGATGAGTGGATCGATTTTGATCAGTCGTACTTTAAAATTCCTGTTGCGGAAGATGGAATATACCGTATTTCGCAAGCCACGTTGGCAAGTGCGGGCATTCCTGTTTCGCAGATTGCTACTGGGAATTACCAGCTTTACCGACTAGGAGAACAAGTGCCGATCTTCGTGTCTACTACCGGCCTGCTAGGTAGCAACGATTATATAGAGTTTTATGGTCAAAAAAATCGCTCTGAACTAGATCAATACTTATTTGCCAATCCGGATGAAGAGATGTTAAATCCCGAATATAGTTTGGTGACCGATACGATGAGTTATTTTTTGACATGGAATGGAGGCGAAACAAATCCGCGAATAACAGAAGTTGAAAACGACTTAAATGCCTTACCCCAACCAGAAGCTTATTTTTGGAAAGATGAGTTAGTGGTATATAATAGAATAAATGTGGATCGTGCAGGGCACGTAAAAAAATTAGAATCTATCCTTGGAGAAGCACTTTCTAATTTTAGTAAGTTTGAGGGATTTACTTCTGGCTATAAAAGAAAGACAACAGCAGTTATACCCACTTCCGCCAGATATTTGGAGGAACCGGTCACTAAAATCAGGACCCGATTTGTGCTAAATGATCGGCAACATCAGCAATCGGTTTCAATAGAGGGAGATACTATTTTTCGTAAAACAGGAAGTGGCTATTCGCTGGAAATTATTGAAGCAGAAATTTCTACTGATTTATTAAGAAACAATACCCGTGTCATCTACGAAGGGACTGATGGGACAAATGATCGGCAAGCTGTAGCCTATACCGAACTAATTTACCCTAGGACGTTTGATTTTGATGATACAGATTATTATGAATTTAAAATCAAGGAAAATACAGGAGTCACTTATCTGGAGATAGAAAATTTCAATTTAAACAATACCAATCCCGTCCTTTATGATGTAACAAATCAAATCAAGCTAGAAGCAGACGTTACAGTTGATTTGATAAAAATAGCGCTACCACCTTCTTTGACAGAGCGGCAGCTAGTATTAATTAATCCAACTTCAGGGTTAAAAAATATTACTAATCTCGAAGCTGTTACTCGCAATAATTATGAGAGCATTTCTCCTGATTATCTAATTATCTCAAATGACCGATTATTTAATGATCCCCAGGGAAATAATTTTGTGCAGCAATATGCGGACTATCGTGCCTCTGAAGAAGGTGGAAACTTTACGCCTTTTATTGTCAATGTCAATGATTTGTACAATCAGTTCAGCTATGGTATTCACCGTCATCCCCTTTCTGTAAGAAATTTTATTCAGAAGATGCAACCACTGTGGCCGAATTTAAAATATATATTTATCATTGGAAAAGGGAGGGAATATTCTACTGCCAGAGACAGTATCGATATGTTAACGGCTTATTCCGATTTTTTTATACCAACCTTTGGATTTCCTGGCAGTGATAATTTATTGGTAGCTGAAAAAGACAAAGAGTATCCAATAGTTCCTATTGGAAGAATTGCCGTAACAACTCCTCGTCAAATTGAAATTTATTTGGATAAAATGATTGAGTTAGAAAGCAATCAACGCAATAGTCCACAAACTATAGTTGATCGAGACTGGATGAAGCAAATACTTCACCTTGGCGGCGGCGGAAATAACTCGGAGCGAACAAGTATTCAGCAAAGTTTACGTGGACTGGAAGAAATAATTGAAAACAATCAATATGGAGCCCATGTGAATTCAGTATTTAAAGCTAATTCTGATGTAATAGCAAATGTTGAGTCAGATGCTATTTTTGACCGAATAAATGCAGGCGTATCGATGCTAACTTTCTTTGGTCATTCCGGTGTTGGAACCTTTGACTTTAATATTGATAATCCACTAAACTACGATAATAAAGGTAAATATCCAGTAATGTTTTCTTTAGGATGTTATTCTGGAAATATTCACACTTCTCAGTTTGGGATTAGCGAAAAATTTGTTTTTGGAAATCCAGATCAAGGTGCTATTGCCATGGGAGCAACTACGGGGCTAGGATTTATCTCTGCATTGAATAGTTTTCAAAGACATCTATACACCGCATTAGGGACCAATAATTTTGGACAAGGAATGGGAGATGCTGCCTTAACTGCTATTAGACAGTTTGATCAAATCAACAGTTCTCCATTCAGGACTTTGGCACAACAATTTACTTTACAGGGAGATCCAGCGTTCAAATTAAGTGTTAGTCCCGGACCGGATTATGTCATTGATATTAATTCCGTACAATTTGAACCAGCCACTATTAATGCACAGATTGATAGTTTTAGTATCTTTTTTGATGTAATCAATTTAGGGTATAACGTAAGCGATTCTATAAATGTAGCTATCACCCAAATCTTGCCTAATGGAACAACTGTTCCATTACCGCAATTCAAGATAGCAACACCAAGTCACAACGAAAATATCAGTATAAAAATTCCTTCGTTTAAGGAAGATGCAGTAGGCCTAAATCGTTTTCTTATTTCGCTCGATCCTGAAAATAGGATCGAAGAATTACCATCCCCAGACGCAGAAAATAATAATTTATTGGTAGATGATAACGGGATAGAAGGCGTACAACTTTTCATTATTGACAATAGTGCCAGAATAACTTATCCACCACAATATTCTATCGTGTCAAGTCCGGATGCGTTTACGTTAAAAGCTTCCACGACAAATGGAATTCTTGAAGCAAGAGATTACCTAATGGAAATAGATACTACCAATCGTTTTAACAGTCCAATAAAAGAAACAGGAAGAATTACTTCGTCTGGAGGAGTGATAGAATGGGATGCTAATATCTCTGCCATAGCAGATCAGGTTTATTACTGGAGAGTTAGTCCAGATAGTATCTCGGTACAAGAAAGCTTTAAGTGGTCAGAAAGTTCCTTTGTTTATCTTCCTGGGACTTCGCCCGGTTGGAATCAATCCCATCACTTTCAGTACAATGAAAGTCTACCAGAAAATTTGGTAATTAACGAAGGAAATGAATTTAGTTTTAATTTAAATGGTCCCAATATTAGGCTGCTAAATAAAGCCTGGGAATTACAAAATCCCCGACCAGCATTCTTTTTTAATTTCGACAACCCTGCATCTTCTGTACAGCCCTGGTCAACTGCCAATGGAGGAGCAGTTTCTATTTGGTATGGAAATGCCATAACCGGAGCAGGCCACCTTAATACTGGTGGGAACTTTGGCTCTATAGATGCATCAGGCAAACGAACCTTTACCTTTAAGACTCAAACTGCGGAAGAGCGAGCAGTCCTCATGAATTTTATACAAGACACTATTCCAACTGGAAGCATGGTATTACTGTTTACCGCCATGAGAAATTTGACCGACGATCTTAAAACGGAAGAGTGGTCAAATGATCTCAGTACATTTGGAACAACTATTTATGAAATACTTGGCAATCAAGGGGCCACCATGGTCGATGAATTAGAAGTCCTTGGTACGGTTCCCTACTCTTTCTTTTATGTAAAAGACCAAGAGGTGTTGGCAGAAGGTATTGCACAAACATCAGACGGTTTTGTTGATATTAATGCGTTTCTTCCCGTTTCGACCTCCATTGGATTTTTAACCACTCCGGTTATTGGTCCTGCCAAAAACTGGAATTCTTTAAAGTGGAATCTTCTAAACGAAAATATGGAGGAAGATACCAGCTTTGTATCAGTAACAGGAATCAGTCCAACGGGGGCTGAAACCTTGCTATTCCCACGTGTTCAAGCGCGCGATACCATCATTTCAGGAATAGATGCCACTCAGTTTCCATATTTACGACTTACTTTTCAAACGGAAGATATTGTGAGTCGTACAGCCCCTGATTTGGAATATCTTCGTGTTTTATACGAAGGACTTCCTGACGCAGCTATCAATACCAATATTGCCTATGAATTTTATAATGATACCATTCAACAGGGAGAACCACTCCTATTTGAAATGGCCATAGAGAATATCACTTTATCCGATATGGATAGTTTATTGGTTGAAGTTTCGATTATTCAAAAAAGAAACAACGAAACGACTACTCATCAAAAAAGGATAGCTCCACTTACTAAAGGTGATACCCAGATTGCTAATTTCACAATTGATAGTAAAAATTTATCTGGTTTACAACAATTTATTTTCGAAATAAATCCAGAAGAAGATCAGCCCGAGCTTTATAAATTTAACAATTTTGCCGTCCGGGAATTTTTTGTTAGTGGCGACACAGAAAACCCTTTATTAGATGTCACTTTCGATGGACAACATATCATGAATGGAGATTTGGTGTCTGCCAAACCAATTATCAATATTTCACTTACAGATGAAAATGAATTTTTATTGTTAAATGACACCAGCAATTATCAGCTGTTTTTGAAATATCCTGGTGAATCCATCGCAAGAAATATCGCTTTCGATGCTGATTTTGTCACTTTTATTCCTAGTACAACAAATGATGCTACTAATACTTCTCGTATAGAAATGAATCCAACATTTACAGTGGATGGTCAGTATGAACTTAGTATTAGTTCTTCCGATGTTTCTGGAAATACTTCCGGTAAAATTGATTATCGAATAGTTTTCGAGGTTATTACCAAAACAGCTATTTCTAATTTGGTCAATTACCCTAATCCATTTTCCAGTTCTACTCAATTTGCCTATACCTTAACGGGAAGCAAGTCTCCGGACTTTTTCAAAATCCAAATATTTACCGTATCCGGGAAGGTCGTAAAAGAGATCACACAGGACGAAGTTGGTCCTCTCAGAGTAGGAACACATTTAACAGATTATCGATGGGATGGAAGTGATGAATATGGAGGAAGGCTGGCCAATGGCGTTTATCTTTATAGACTGGTAGCAGAAGAAGAGACGGGAGAAAAATTAGAACAGATAAAGAATACCGCTATTAATAAGTTTTTTAAGCAAGACTTTGGTAAACTGGTTATTTTAAGGTAGTTTTCTTAAAAAAATGATTCCTTTTCACGAGCCTTATATAACTGGATTGGAAATTTCCTCTCTGAAAGATGCTATTAACCAGCAATCTTTTTCAGGTGCCGGGTATTTTACCCGTCAATGTGAGCAATATTTAAAGGAATTTACGGATTGTACTGGTGAACTTTTACTTACCTCTTCCTGCACACACGCTCTGGAGATGTCTGCCCTTCTTTTGGATTTACAGCCTGGCGACGAAATCATTATGCCTTCCTTTACTTTCGTATCGAGTGCGAATGCATTTGTGCTGAGAGGCGCTAAAATCGTTTTTGTGGATATCCGACCCGATACCATGAATATCGACGAAAGGTTGATCGAAAAAGCAATTACCAATAAAACGAAGGCTATTCTCGTGATGCACTATGGAGGAGTGGCCTGTGAGATGGACACCATTACGGCTATTGCTAAAAATCACGGGTTAAAAGTAATTGAGGATGCGGCCCAATGTATCGACGCTTGGTATAAGGGCAAACATCTAGGTACGATCGGAGATTTTGGTGCGATCAGTTTTCATGCCTCAAAAAACATTCACTGCGGAGAAGGAGGAGCATTATTAGTCAACAACCAATCTTTTTCTGAAAGAGCAGAAATACTTCGCGAGAAGGGCACCAACCGAAAAGCTTTTCTACGAGGAGATATTGACAAATATTCTTGGGTTGACATCGGGTCAAGTTATCTAATGAGTGATCTTGCGGCGGCTTTTTTACTACCCCAATTACAGTCGGTAAAATTGGTCACTGAAAAAAGAAGGAGTCTTTGGCATTATTACCATGACAAATTTATGGATAAGAATATGACAGAGTTATTTCAACTCCCCATTAGTCCTGGAGAAGCAATAAAACACAATGCTCATATTTTTTATATTCATACTAAAACCGAAAAATATCGTTCGGACTTAATAAAAAATTTAAAAGCGCATAAAATTCAAGCTTATTTCCATTATGTCCCTTTACATACTTCTACTCAAGGAAAAAAACATAGTCGATTTTCCGGTAAAGATACCTATAGTAGTTTTAAGAGCAATACCCTATTACGGTTCCCGTTATTCTTTGACCTTACTACTACTCAGATAGATACAATAGTGGATATAGTTTATGATGACTTTACAAAAAAATTAGCTAATATTTCTCTGAAGAACCATGAATAGGAACCTGAACGTTCTTCATCTCTTTAACCATTATCTGCCACATACAGAAATATGGGCTTATAATTTGATTAAGCATTTATCTCAGACTAATATTCATATTGGGGCAAAAGCTTATTTGCGCAATAATTACTACCACAAAGATTTTATTTTCGTCCATAATCCGCTCAGTGGTCTCAACCAACCAGACAACTTCTCTAAAAAATCTATTAGAAAAACCATTGTTAATAAAATAAATAGATTAACCACAAGTAACTTTAAGCGTAGAATACTAAGTCATATTGAAGAACATAAAATAGATTTAGTACATACTCATTTTGCCGACGTAGGTTGTTTTTATATGGATTTTTTTTACAAAAACAATATTCCTTTTGTTACCTCATTTTATGGTTGGGACTATGAAAGACTACCTTATGTGCAACCAAAATATCACCAGCTTTATAAAAAATTATTTACAAAATCGACGGGCATAATTTGTGAGGGAAAAAATGGGAAAAAATTATTAACAGCTAAAGGATGCGAAGATCGTAAAGTTCATATTTGCAGGCTCGGAATAGAAACAACGTCCAGTAAAAGAATTAAACGAATAAAAAACAAGCATCAACTTAAGCTGGTACAAATAGCATCTTTCACGGAAAAAAAAGGATATCGCCACACCGTCTCTGCTTTTATTGAAGCACTTAAATTGGCTCCCAATATGACCTTATGTCTGGTTGGTAAATACGAAGAAGACAATATTCGTAAAAGCATCAAAGAAAAAATAATAAGTTTAGGGTTAGAAGAAAAGATAATTATAAAAGAAGGAATAAATTATGAAGAGCTTTCTTCTTTCTTAAGTGACTATGATGTATTTATCCATCCGAGTTGTCATACTGAAAAAAAAGATTGTGAAGGGGGTGCCCCCATTGTTTTATTAGATGCCCAAATCACCGGAATGCCTGTGATCAGTACGCTTCACTGTGATATTCCGGAAGAGGTATTACAAAATAAAACCGGTATTTTAGTTTCTGAAAAAGACGATAAAGCACTCAGGGAAGCTATTTTGAAATTTTATGAAATGCCGGACGAAGTATACCAAATCTACAGTGCAAATGCTGAAGCACACGTGAAGGCAAATTTCGATATTGCTAAAAATGCAAAACAGTTAGAAATACTTTATCAAAAACTTCTGTCATAATTGTATCGAATGTTGAAGAAAGTAATTTTAATTCATCATCATTTATCAGCGGTTGCACTGAATCGCCTGAATTACGTGATTGACTTCCTCAACCATCATCCCTTACGGCCCGTAGATTTATCGTTTACAGCGGATGCAAACAGCCAAGCAACTGCAGTCATTAATTATGGTATCTCAAATTCTTCTGGATATTATATACCGGATACTTTTCAGTTATTCAATTCCTCCTCTTTTCCTGATCCGAAATCTCTTCAATGTTCTCATAAAGATCAGACCATCTACGGAATAGGTACTGACGATAATAATTTTTTTTATAAAACAGCGCAATTTAGTTTTGATATTTTCTCTACTATTTTTTTTCATATCAGCCGATATGAAGAAGTTCATGCAACGGAAGATTTTATGGATCGTTCAGGTTGGATGGATGAAGCGCAACATTTTCTAATCAAAAATAAAGTATCAGAAATTCCGGTGGTAGATATTTTATTGGTCGCTTTTTTTGAATGTTTAGGTAATTATAAAATTCATATCCCTACCCAATTTTCCATTTCTCATGACCTTGACATTTTATCTCGTTTTACATCTGGATATAAATTTATGGGTTCACTGGCAGGTAGCATTTGGCGAGGTAGCATCAAAGAAGATTTTGTAAAGAATAGTAAACACTATTTTAAAATGCTCCGTCAGAAAGCAAAAGATCCATATGATTATTTCGAAAAATTGTTAAGAGTAGAATCGGGCTGGAAGAGTAAGACGCTTTATTTGATGAGTGGAGGAAATACTTCGTACGACAACAAATATCAAATTAGCGATCCTAAAATAGCGCGTATTGTGGATCTGGCAAAGAAGCGTGGTTATCGAATTGGGTTACATCCAAGTTATAATGCAGGCTTCGACGATACCATGCTAAAAGGGGAAAAAAATAAATTGGAAAAAATAGTAGGCGGGAAGGTAATTGACAATCGTCAACACTGGTTGCGATGGTTGTGGGAGGTGACTCCTTTTTTACTGGAAGAAAATTCTTTTGAAACAGATTCTTCCATGGGCTATAAGCATCATCTGGGTTTTAGATGCGGGACAGGTTTTGCCTATCGAATGTATAATTTCAAAGAAGAACGTTCATTTAGCTGGAAAGAAAATCCGATGAGTTTGATGGATAGTGCTGCGCTGCATTTTGCTACTAACAACGAACAAAGCTTTGTTGAAATAATGGATAGTTTTATTAAAAAAAATAAATACAATACGGCGATTACGATGAACTTCCACAATAG
>CAZYAC010000074.1:0-6187 GCA_964645475.1 uncultured Saprospiraceae bacterium
CTAAGAGGTACCTAGAAAAGATTAAAAAAAATGCAGTATGATTGGCAAGTATCCAGAAGGTGAATTGTTTTTAACTTGAATAAAGATTCTATTAAGATATTCAATTATTTACAGCTCCAATTTTTTTCAAAAAATGACCTTAAATCCTCTTGATATGGAATCCCATATTCTTTAAACTGATTAGGAGAAATAAGAATTCTAGATTTTTCAGGTGATTTATTATTGTAAACAACAGGATATAAAAAATTCAAAATTTCCCTTTGATTTTGTTCGTATCCTTCACAAGGTTTCATATCTAAACTATTTCTTTCATACTTCTTTCCATTTACGGTATAGGTATAAATAGTATGATTCGTCTCGTTTCTCATTTTATTTGTTTCTAATTGCTTGATTTTACCCTTAGTAAAAGAAAAGTCTTCTTTGATTTCATTAGGTTCAAAAAATTTGGTGTACACATAGCCTCCTCCCAGTAAAGCGAGAACAATAGCTATGAAAATATATCTTAAGATATCCGTTCTTTGTGACATGAATATTTGATTTTATTAGGAATCTGTTCTGAAAAAAATCTATGCTAAATTTTAAAATAGTCGTTTAGTAAACCAATCTTTAATAATTTTTTTCAGGGAATCTGCGAAATTGGTCTAACTTTGTTCATATTATTAAAAACTGCCAAATTATTATTGAATGCGACTTATGTTATCCTGTGTTTTTCTATTGTTCTGCGTAACACAAATAAATAGTCAAATCGTTGTTACAGGTAGAATATTAGATGCAGAAGATCAATCACCCATCATTGGAGCTAACATTTTTGAATTGGAAAGTGAGAATGGGACCACCACCGATATTGATGGGAATTATACAATTACTGTATCAAAAAATGCGACCCTAAGATTTACTTATTTGGGATATTTATCTCAAGATATTAAAGTAGACGGAAAAACAAAAATCGATGTAGTATTATCCGAAAACGCCTATGAATTAGAAGGTGTTCTTGTGACAGCCTACGGGATTGAAAAAGATAAAAAAGCAGCAGGTTTTTCTATCTCCGAAATTAAAGGTGATGAACTAAATAAGGCTAAGGAAGTTTCAGTAGCCGCCCAATTAACAGGAAAGATTGCTGGATTGGAAGTTACCAAACCTTCCAATGGTCCAACGAGTGCAACCCGAATTGTCATTCGAGGAGTATCGTCTTTTGAGGGTAGCGACGGACCACTGATTGTCATCGATGGAATCCCTGTCAATAATAACAACCTAAGTTCTGGAGGACTTTATGGGGGACGTGACTCTGGAGACGGATTTAACTCCATTAATCCAGATGATATAGAAAATATTACAGTTTTAAAAGGCCCTGCCGCCGCTGCTCTTTATGGCGCCCGAGCCGGTAGTGGTGTGGTATTAATTACCACTAAAAAAGGGAATGCTAAAAAAGGAATAGGCGTTGAGTATTCCACGAATTTCACTACGGAAGAAGTTACTATTTTACCTAAATTCCAGCAAGAATATGGACAAGGAGCCAATGGTAAAAAACCTGAAAACCAACAGGAGTCTTTCGAGAACTGGCGCTCTTGGGGAGGTAAATTAGACGGAAGTCCTATTACGATTTTTAATGGAGATACCATTCCTTATGCTTCTCCTGGTGAAGCAGACATCCGCTCTTATTATCAACGTGGTAATACTTGGACGAATAACTTGTCCTTTACGGGTGGCAATAAATTTTTCAATACCAGAGTATCTCTATCCCAATTGACCAATAATGGAATTATTCCAAACACCTCATACGATCGATACACGGCTAATTTAAATTTGAAAGCCAACCTTACCAAACGAATTAGTTTGGATGGGAAATTTAATTTTTCACATGAAAAAGCAGATAATAGGACGAACCTAACTGATAATCCAAGCAATCCTTCTAAATATTTTATTGTAGGTCCTAATAACTTGCCACAAGAGGTTTTTCGACAGACTCGTGATGAGGATGGTAATCCGATTTATTGGTCAGAAAATCCGTTTACCTTAAGTCCTTATTGGGGGCCGAAAGAAGCGACGAATGACGATCGAAAAAATAGAATCATTGCCTATTTGAGCGCCAGATGGGAAATCATAGATGGACTTTCCATTCAAGGAAGAATTGCAACAGATCAAAGTAAACAAGATTTTTTTAGTGCAGAGATTGATGGTACTCAATTCCGACAAGAAGGCGTGATGTTTTTGGATACCGTTGAGGCTTCAGAAAGAAATTATGATGTGATTGTAAATTATAACAAAACATTTAATGATAATTTTGGTATTGAAGTAAATGCAGGATCTGTCCGAACAGATTTTTCTAATAGATCTGCAGGAGTAATAGGAAGTGGATATATTGTTTCGCAACTTAGCGAAATTAGCAATATGACCAATGTCTTCCTCAAAGCACCACTTACTCGAGAATCTAGAATTAATGCGCTTTTTACAACTGCGACTTTTTCGATTAATAACTTCTTGTATTTGGATGGCTCCGTTAGAAAAGATTTCTTTTCAGTTCTGACCAATCCAAGAGATATTGAGAACTCAGAGAATTCAATTATGTACGGTTCAGGTTCTGTTAGTTTTATTCTTTCAGATGCTTTAAAGATGCCATCTTGGCTAAGTTTTGCCAAATTTAGAGTCGGCTATGGTACTTCTGGTTCCATAGGACAAATACAACCGTATACCTTGTTGCCCAACTACTTAATTAGTGTGGAAGAATTGAAAGAACTGGAAGATGGAAATACCGTAACCTTTGCAAATATTAATGGCGACACCTATGCGAATCCATTTTTAAAACCAGCCCTTACTACTGGTCTTGAAATTGGAACCGATCTTAGATTTGTAAAAGGCCGTTTTGGAATTGATCTTACCCTCTATCGACAACGTACCAAAAACCATATCTTCAGAAGTCCACTACCTGTTTCTACTGGTTTTAGTTCTTATATCGTGAATGCAGGAGAAATTGAAAATAAAGGGATCGAGCTTTTGCTTGATGCAGCAGTATTTAAATCCAAAAATTTAACTTGGAATTTATCTTTTAATTTTTCCAGAAATATTAACAAGGTAATCAGTTTAAATGATGGGATAGATGAATTAGATTTCGGACCCGATAGAACTTTTTCCGCTAATATTGTCGCTCAAACTAGTGGAAGAATCGGTGATATTCTAGGTAATGTCTACGCAAGAAATGCTAGTGGTCAAATCATCCATGAAGATGGATTGCCTAAAGCTGCAGATGAGCGAGAAATTTTAGGAAACTTTACTCCAGATTGGTACGGCGGCCTCAACAATTCTTTTACCTATAAAAACTGGGGATTATCATTTTTAATTGATACAAAACAAGGCGGCGAAATTCTTTCCACCACTAGTAGTTTTGGCTATCTTTTTGGGAAACACCCAAATAGTTTAAAAGGTCGTGATAATCCAGATTTTGAAATAATTGGAGAAGGAGTGGATGTCGATGGAACTACCCCAAATACCAACGCAGCTAGAATTGATGATTATTACGAGCGTATTTCCACGATTAGTGAAGAAAATGTATATGATGCTTCCTATATTAAATTTAGACAATTGGCTATCTCTTATACTTTAAATAAGAAATTATTAGATAAAACCAAGTTCATCAAATCTGCGACTCTTTCTTTAGTAGGAAGAAATTTATTTTTTATTACTAATGGATTAGACGTAATAGGACTTGATCCTGAATCAATATATACGGCCTCTAATAGAGACATAGGAATTGAATATGCAGCATTACCTAGCACTAGAACCTATGGGTTTAATATTAGTGTAAAATTCTAGCAAGAGCTTTTTCTTTCGATAAAAATATTTCTTTTGAAAATTTATACCTCCATATTCTTTTTGTCCTTTTTATTGCTCTGGTGCGGTTGCACCAAAGACTTTGAAGAGATTAACACCAATCCAAATCCAACGGAACTTGATAACGTCGATCCGAAGTTACAGTTTTCTTACCTTCTGAATATAGTTTCCAGCGATGGAGCAGTTCAAGAACGAGGAAACTTAATCTACTGTTCCCAATGGGTACAACATCTTTCTGGCGATTGGGGACCAGATCGATACAATACTACCAATGAAGACTGGTTAAGTTCTTGGTGGAATAATTCTTATCTACGCATCGGCAAAGATATGCAAGACTTAATCTCAAGGACAGAGGTTGGTTCGAACCTTCAAAGTATGGCAATTATTTTTAAGGTCTTCTTTTTTCAAAGACTTACGGATATGTATGGTGACATGCCATATTCCGAGGCTAATCAGGGTGCTGTTTTCCCAATACCTAAATTTGACAGACAAGAAGATATTTATAATTCATTTATTGAAGATCTCACAACATCCATAAATAATTTAGATCCTGCCAAAGATGAGGTAGGAACTGCCGATTTATTGTTTGATGGGGATGTAGATAAATGGAAAAAATTTGGAAATTCAATTTTACTAAGAATTGCCATGCGTCTCTCCAATGTAGACCCAAACCTCGCTCAAGAAATCGGTAACTTAGCATTAACAAATGGTGTAATGACCAGTAATGAGGATATTGCTTATATCAAATTCTCTGGATCAAATACAATTGGAATAAATGCAAATGGTGTTGGGCAAGTTTTCCAAGATCTTGGAGGAGATCATCACCTTAGTGATGAACTCGTCAATTTTATTATAAACAATGATGATCCTCGTGAAGATAATTTAATGGAGACTTATAAAAACGACGGTTCTATTGACAATTCGGTGGGTTCTGGAAATCATCTTGGCAGACCCAATGGGATTCCTCCTGGATCGAACGATTTTGTATTTGCACAACCACGAAGAGATGTTCTGGTTACTTATAATGCTCCAGCTATTTATCTGGGTTATGCTGAAGTAGAATTTCTTAGGGCAGAAGCCATTTTACTCGGTTGGATCTCTGGTGACATTCAACAAGCCTATGAAAGCGGGGTTTATGCTGCTTGCCAACAACTTTCACTTTATCCAAATGCCGAACCCATCGATGAAGATGATATCGAAGATTATTTAGAAGAGAACGATATTGAATTCGATCTATCACGAGCGAAAGAACAAATTAATACCCAAAAATGGGTGGTGCTTTTATATGATGGATTTGAAGCTTACGCAAACTATCGTCGATCCGGTTTTCCAAACCTAACACCAGGGTTTACAGACGGTGAAACAGATGGTGAAATTCCTCGAAGATTACGCTATCCAAGAGCAGAAAAAACCAATAATGAAACAAATTATACGGAAGCAGTGGCGAGATTAGATGGAGGAGACGTTATAACTGCTCGTATGTGGTGGGATGTAGAATAATTTTTTCCAAATTCTAAAAATTCAACTTTTTTAAATTCTCAATACTCATTTTTAAAACAATTTACACCATGATTAAAAAATTACACCTTTTATGCTTGCTGTTTATGGCGAATGTCTCTTTTGCTCAGACGGCAGGATTAGAACTAGACGGAACACAAGGATTCATTTCCCTGTGCCATGATGATAATTTTGTGATTGGCGAAGGCTTTACCATTGAAGCATGGATATTTACAGATGAATGGAAAACAGAGTTTTGGCAAGGATCCATTGTCAATAAAGATAGACATGTAACGGCTAATACTGAAGGCTTCTCCTTAAGAGCCGGTGCTAATGGTTCGCTAAGCTTTGTCATTGCCACAGGAGATGGATGGCCGGAAGCGGTTTCAAATCCGATCATGAACACCAATCAATGGTATCATGTAGCTGGTGTTTACGCAGATAACATGGCAAGTGTCTATATTAATGGTGAACGTGTGAACACCGTACCTTTAACAGGCACTCCTTTCGCTAATGTAACTACCGACCTAATCATCGGTGATTCCCCCGGATGGCCGGGACGAGTATTTAATGGAATAATTGATGAAGTACGCGTTTGGAATATTGCTAGATCCTCTCAGGAGATTGCAGATAACCAAACAACATCATTTACTGGTAATGAGGCTGGTTTGGTGGCCTACTTACCAATGAATGAAGGAATGGGCTCCATAACAGAGAATTTAGTAGATAATAACTGTAGCGGAAATATCAATCAAGCATCCTGGACAGATGGTTATTCTATTCCTTTGTTTGATACCGGTGTTTCTGCAATTACTGCTCCTGACCTTTTAAGTGTTTTTACTCGACCAACCAAGATTCAAGCGAC
>CAZYAC010000074.1:6287-12772 GCA_964645475.1 uncultured Saprospiraceae bacterium
ATCATTAATGAAGAACAACATAATTTTGGTAGCGCTGGACAAACCCGAACGACTCTTGCTAATCTTCCTGAAAATATGGAAGATTTTTCCCAAATCCTCTTACACTTTGATGTAGAATGTCCAGATACAGGTTGTGATCCTTGGGATCAAACAGCAAAAATTTCGGTGGAAACACCCACGGGAGACGTAGAGATAGCGCGATTTATTACACCGTATGGAATTGAGTGTGGACCTTGGACAGTTGATGTTACTGATTTTAAAAGTATCCTGACTGGACCAACTATATTCAAATCCTTTATTCAAGTTTTTGGACAATCCGGTTGGTTATTAAATTGTGATATGGAATTTGTGGAAGGTTCAGCGCCTACTCATTCTAAATTAAATCCGCTTTGGGAAACCGATTATTGGGTTTATGGAGATCCTAGTGTTATGGATGATAATCTTCCTGAAGTCGCGACGACGATTGCCAATAATACGCAATCTAGCCATTTACGAATGACGATAACTGGACACGGTCAAGGTAATACGGATAATGCGGCAGAGTTTTCAAACAAAACACACCAATTAGTGGTGAATGGATCGGTAGTTGATAACCATGTTTTATGGAAAGGAGATTGTGCCCAAAATGTATGCAGTGGACAGGCAGGAAACTGGATGCCTAATAGAGCGGGATGGTGCCCAGGACAAGAGGTGCAACCTTACATGTATGACCTGACCAGCAATATGACACCAGGACAAGCACTATCTGTAGATTATGAACTAGAAGAATATACTAATTTGTTGAATACAGGTTATAACAATGGTAGTCACACAGAACCACATTACCGTATTTTTTCCTACTTGGTCGAAGAAAGTGATACCCGTTATGAATCTTTGAATAACCTTAGAGCCGTAAATCTGGTCGTTTCTAGCAACGGAACTAGTTTTACTGATGTTGACTTTACGATCAGAAACACTGGATCGGTCATGATTAATTCTGCCATGGTTGCTTATTATGTAGATGATGAATTTGCCTTTGAAGAAGCTTTGGGATCGGGTATTCCAGCCGGAGGAACGTATACACACAGTTTCTCTTCTGTAACAGGATTTGATGCAGGAAGCAGTACGGTATTTGCGGTGGTTACCGCCGTAAATGATGAAAATATCAGTGATGATGCTATTAAAAGAGAGATAAATTTAACGAATGTTGAACAATTAACGATAGATGAGTTACAAGTTTTTCCGAACCCATCGTCTGGGGAATTTATCGTTAATGTTGGAGAAACACTCCTGAATAAAGAAATGGAGATTATAGATATCCAAGGAAGAGTAGTACAGACTATTTTATTAAAGGATACTAACCTGTCTTTCAACATTAAAGTGAAAGGTATCTATGCTATCCGCGTTATAACGGAGAAAGGTACCGCACTTTTTGGAAAGGTTGCAGTACAGTAACTGAATAATTATTTTGAACACGTACTTACTATGGTTGAAAAAAGGTACTCGAACGATAAAGTTGTTTGAGTACCTTTTTTATTCTTTTTTAAAGTTTATTCTCATTCTCCAAACTATTTTAGAATTTGTTTATTCATTGTCGGAGTCATAAACCTACTTCCTTCTGTATTATTTTATCCTACCTAGTTCTTGGAGGGATTAATTCTGAATTGTAAAAAGTGTTGTATATTGATATCGTTGGTATATTAATCTTAGTAATAGGATACCCTTTACTTAAGCTTAAATAATTGACAAGAAAAAAGCCTATTAAAGAATAAAACGAAACACCTACTCGTTTGATTTGATAATCTTTGTAAACCTTAAAACCTTAAAAATGAAAACAATACCTTTACTTTCGTTAACCTTGTCTTTCTTTCTAATAAACACCTTATCTTATTCACAAGAAAGAATTACCACTGAATGGGAAATAATAGAATCAAGTCCTTTACCAAATGGGAATGCAGAAGCTTGGGCCATTGGATCGGACCAAAACGGTAATTTAATCTGGGGGGTCAATAAGGATATGCCAGGACTTTTTGAATTTGTAGACGGTCTGGTTTATAAATTGGATGAGGATTCTAATACCATTTGGGTAGATACTGCTGCTACAGGGATTTTTGCCCAGCAATCTTATAATCTTAATGTTACAGACGATATAGTTTATTTGGGAGGAAGAACCTGTCGGACTATTGGTATCGATAGTTGTGATCTTTTGCTTTTTACAACTGATGTCAATACTGGAGAAACAGGTTGGCAATTTACTTGGGATCAAGGTTATGGTTATGAAGAAATAGATGGAATTTCGGTCGAACCAGATGGAATAATTCTCACTGGTTGGACGAAAGGAAATGGATCTGAAATGGATGTTCTTTTGCTAAAAATAGATTTTAATGGCGAAATTATTTGGCAAACTAGTTGGGGAAGTCCCAATGCTAAGGATGATCATCAAGACGGTCACATCGTGGTGGATGATTCACACATTTTTATTTCTGGATTGTATGATGGTTCACCATTGCTAGGATGGGATGGACGATCACTATTGGCCAAATTTGACAAAACAGATGGCAGTCTAATTGATACAGTTTTATACGGAAGACAAGATCAGTGGCTGAATGCAGAAAACGCCTTGGGGATGGCAACAGATGGAACCTATCTCTACACCACCGGTTATACGACAACATCCCCAAATAACTGGGATATTTTTGTAGCAAAATTCGATAAAGACCTTAATCAGATTTGGTATACCATTTGGGGTGGAGATCAAACGGAATCAGCTAGAGCCATTACGGTTCATGAAGATGGATCGATTTATATTGGAGGCAATACCCAAAGTTATGGGAACGGAGGTTTTGAAATGTCCTTATTAAAACTAAATTCATTAGGGACTTTGGAATGGTTTCAGACATGGGGTGGCGACTTAGATGATCAAATTCTTGATATTCATTTGAACGATAATAATTTATACCTAACTGGTAAAACACAATCTTTTCATCCTACTAATAAATGGGAAGCTGTCTTGCTAAACGTTGATTTAAACAATATAAACACCTCAACGGAAAATGTAAAAAGAGAAGAACCGCAACTTCGAATTTCACCAAATCCAACTTCCAACACTGCCACCATAAAATTGGTTAATCCAACCCTGAAAATGAAAGATTTGTCAGTGTTTAATACCTTGGGAAAAAGAGTTATGCAAATAAGTAATATTGCTACAGATGAGATTATGCTAGAAAAAAACACCGTAGGAACTGGTATCTTCTTTTTCCAAATTCTGTTAGATGACCAGAAAAAATTGAATGGAAAATTAATTATTAACTAAGCTTAACAGATCATTTACCATTCCTCTTCCTCATTCAGACAGAAAAAACGCTGAAGACTTTTGTCACAGTTAAGGCAGAATCTTGTCTAACTATAAAAGACAAAATTATGGAAAGGATTTTTCCCAATCATTTTTTAAAAATGGTTTTGTTAGTTAGTATCTGGGTAAACGTATCAGAGGTATTTAGATATTTCTTAGTCGTAATGCCCGAATTGCGCAAACAATTGGCTGTTATTCCAAATGTTGCTCCTATGGATTGGTGGGTTTTTTCAATATGGGGACTTTGGGATACGATCTTAACTGCTGCTATGGTTTTTATTACTTGGCTTTGTTACCTAAATTTCGGAAAAAATTATAAAACCTTGTGGGTTGCCGGAATCACTTGCTGGGTGATGTTTTTTCTATTGTTTTGGATAGGTTTGGTAAATATGAATTTAGCACAGCCAAAAATATTATTTATTACTTTGCCCTTGTGCCTGCTAGAAACCACCGTTACTGCTTGGATAACTCTTAACCTAATCGAAAAATACCATGCTTGAAAATCCATTTATTGATCCTAATTATAATGACAAAACTGATTCAGATTTGGTCGCCGAAGCATTGAATGGTTCTAAGAAATCACTGGAAACCTTGGTGGCTCGCCATCAACTGTTTATTTATAATATCGTCTGGAAAATGGTATTAAACCCACAAAACGCCGAAGACATCACCCAGGATATTCTGATCAAAGTCATTACCAAACTTTCACAATTTCAAAACAAAAGTCAATTTAGAACTTGGTTATATCGTTTGGTTGTTAATCATGTTCTAAATGTTAAAAAACAATTTCGAGAATTAGAATTTACTGATTTTAACACGATTGGAAAGGTACTTAAGCAATTGCCAGATAATGAGGTGTTAGAACCTTCGCATGATTTGATCGAAGATGTGAAAATAAGTTGTACCGCAGGTATGTTGTTATGCCTTGATAGAAATCAACGAATAACTTTTATCTTAGGAGCCATTTTCAATATTAATAGTAATCTTGGCGGTGAAATTTTAGAAATCACCCCTCAGAATTTCCGAAAACGATTAAGTAGAGCAAGGAAAGATTTGCATAGTTTTATGAACAATAATTGTGGATTGATTAATAAAGAAAACCCCTGTCGCTGTCCAAAGAAAACGCGAGCCTTTATTTCAAACGGTTGGACCAATAAAGATGATCTGCAATTCAATGCAAGAATTATAAAAGATGTTTATAGATCCATTCCAAAAAAGAATGAAAAATTCTTAGAAGTCTTTGAAGAAAAATACCAGATACTTTTTTCAGAGCACCCACTCCAACAACCACTAACAGGGAAGGAAATTATTAACGAAATAATTAAAGACAAAAAAATTGAAAGTATTTTCAACTTAAGGTAAATCTTAAGTTTCCATTAAAAAAACAACTACCTCCATTCCATAGCAAATTCATTATTAGAAATTTGATAAATACAAAATAAGTTCTATTCTTTCATTAGGATGTCGGAAAAATGCACGGACCATTGTATTATTACTATTGTTTAAATTTCAGCAAATTAATATACATGATTCGATAGAAATTTCTCTTTGCAATTTCGTTATTGATGTTTTTCTCCTACCTTGTCTCTTGCCAAGAAATACTATTTTTTTGTCACAATTTCAAAGTGATCATACATTGTATAGTCTGAATAAGGTTTTTTCCTGCTTTAAGGAAATCATTGCTTTATGATCAATCTTCAATTTTTTTTGAATAACATCAATTTATTTATTCTTTTAAACATTAGAATAAAGTCTATTATTATCACTAAAAAAAATAATTATGAAAAAAGCATCTTTACTTCTCTTACTTTTAGCCATTTATTCCTCTGCCTTTTCACAGTGGGAATCCTATGATCCTATGTTTAATTCAGTTTTAAATATTTGGGACTTAGACGCAGTAGATGAAAATACCGTTTGGGCCATTACCACTGATGGTACCTATAGTGGAGATGTTTGGGCCATTAACACCTCTGCCGCTTTTACGACCACCTCAGATGGAGGAACCACCTGGACAACGAGTATGCTTCCTTTCCCTAGTAGTAGTTGGTCTGGATGGAAAGTGAGTGCAGTAGATGGCAATACCGCTTGGGTAGCTGCGAGTAATCCATTTTCTCTTGGAGCTGCTATTTATAAAACGATGGATGGAGGAACTTCTTGGATTCAGCAAAATGTTTTTAACGGTTCTTCTTTTTGTTCTGTTCTTCATTTTTGGGATTCGAATACCGGAGTAGCAGTTGGTGATCCAAATGGAGGTGTTTATGAAATTTATACCACGATGGATGGGGGTGAAACCTGGACGGCCATTAGTTCTGAAGATATTCCAAATCCATTAGCCTCAGAATTTATATCAACAAGTGTTTGCTCTGTAGTAGGGAATAATATTTGGTTTGGTACCAATAGAAGTCGTGTATTCCATTCTTCAGACCAAGGATTAACTTGGACGGCTAGTACTACTCCAATTTCAACGCTTACTTCAAATCCGTGGGTAGAGGGAATTGCTTTTCAAAATGAGATGGTCGGAATTGCACATTCTGCAAATTACACTAGCCAGCCATATCAGAGCTTGATAGCCTTCACCGAGGATGGAGGTGCAACTTGGACGGAGCAACCCATAATCAATAACGATTTTTCTATGTTTCATGCCCAATACGTTGAGGATGCATTAATTAAAACTAGTAGAAGTACCAATGGTGCAGGTCCATACCAAACTTCCTATAGTTTTGATCATGGTATTAGCTGGACAGATATTGGATTGGATACGCCAATCAGCGATTTTGAATTTTTAGATAATGGAACAGCATGGGGTGGGAAATTCAAAAATAATAATGACCCAACCACCTTATTTAAATATACGGGTGATATTATTACAAAAATATTCTCTCCGACAGCATTGGATATTAAATGGAATTTGGCACCAAATCCAACAATAGATTTCGTGAATTTAACCATTGAAATACCAAATTCTTCAGATATTTTTCTTGAATTAAACACCATGACAGGACAAAGATTAATGACGAAGTCTCTTGGTCAGGGTACGTATTTCAATGAATCTATTGACCTAAGTTCTTTTCCTAATGGTTTATACTATCTGGTGATTCGCAATGAGGATGGGGAAGTGGCAACTAAGGAAGTGGTTAAAAACTAGTTGAGATCC
>CAZYAC010000074.1:12872-15933 GCA_964645475.1 uncultured Saprospiraceae bacterium
TGGGGCATTTAATCCAAGGAGAAAAAACAGATTGGATTCCAAGAGCAAAAATTATTTTATCTGATAAAGCGGATAAAACTTTCGAACCTTTTGATCGTTTTGCTCAGCTGAATATGTCTCAAGAAAAAACAATTGATGAGTTATTAACAGCGTTTAAAAAATTAAGATCGGAAAATATTCAGGAATTAAAATCCATGCAAATCAATAGCACAAAATTATTGGAGACCGGTATTCATCCGGAATTGGGCACTGCTAATTTGAAAGAACTTCTATCTACCTGGGTCGTACATGATCTAGGACATATTTCTCAAATCTCCAGAGTGATGGCGAAACAATATAAATCCGAGGTTGGTCCTTGGGTCGCCTATTTGGGTATTTTAAAAAAATAATTCTCGTCGACCACCATAGCCATCCTTTTTTGCATCCCATACTTTATGGAAGGAGTACGAAAAATTTATAAATCAATTCTCTTGCAAAATGGCTAAATCAATACTAGTTGTTCTTATAAGCCTAATAGCCCTCACCTTAAATGCAAATTGCCATTTCAAGGAATTTCTAATTTTAAAACTAAGCAAATAAACCAAGAAGAAAAAAATAACAGAAAATATAAAGGAGTATTTAGGTCATCCTATTTTTATATATTACATTTGGGCATTGAAATTTTCATTTAGAAGTTTCTTGAAAAAGGAGTATGCCGAAAATCCTATTAAGAGTAGGCTTCCAAAATACAATTAAAATGAAAATCAACTTAATCTTTCTAATCTTGTCTTTTCTATTTTTGTGCTCATCTTGTGATGTGAACACTGATAGTCTCAATAAGACCGATTCTGCAGCGACCACAGATGATAAAGTAGTAAAATTGCCCTCTGAAGCACCGACTGCTCCTTCAGAGAAGGTGCCTGATGACGCGCCCACAGCTCCCACCGATAAAGTACCTGACACAGCGCCTACCGCTCCTATTCAAAAAGTTCCTTCAAACGCACCAAGCGCTCCTAAAATATTAAGTGTAATAAGTGTAGGGGAGTGTGAACAAATGAAAAGGAAAGAGTTTAACTGTAATTGTGGATTTGAGGCTGGAGGAATTACTTATTTAGTGACGGATTGGGGTGATGGAAATGCTTGTTTTGGGAATAAAGGAGAAGCAAATGCGCTTTACCCTGATTGGGAAGAAAGGGATTACAAGAAGGAGTTAAAGGAACTTGCAAACAATAATTCCTGGATCAATGCGAGTGGTAATAGCATAAGTTATTTTGGTAAACCTTTGGAAGATTATAAGTACGAAGACCCAGTTGAATTTTTGACGGATGTCATTCTAGCATCTGGTAAGGATATTTCTGTGATACCTAGTCAAACTACTACAGGAGGTGCGATAATGAAAAAAGCCCAAGCCGATAACCTGAAAGCGATTGCAAAAGCGAAGGCCTATAAATCCAATGGAGTCGATGACGTGTTAACTGTTCAAAAATTTGATAATAGAACTTACGATGTTTACATTCGTTATAAACGACTTACTCAGCGAGAAGGAGAGGCCGATGATTATGAGGGAAAAATAGTTTTGCTAAAACACAGAACCAATGAAATTCTAGAGACCAAAAAAGTAACTGGTTATTGTGGCTGTTAATTTATAAATCAAATTGCCAAATAAAACTAAAAAATTGGGTTTCGAATGAAAATTTGAAACCCAATTTAAATTAGGAAACTACATCATCCTTGAAGCGAATTTTTTGGATTCTACAAATATTTGATTAAAACCCTTTCTATTGAATCATATCATCCGTCACGACAAGCGTAAAATCATTAAAATTTCCAAACCTATTTGGACTCCTTCTATCTTCTTCCCAATTCAGAATCCCTGAAGTATTTAACTTTAGTGCTTCTATTTTATGATCACTACTATCTCGATACAGATAAACATCCTTATTACTATTTTTCGCTATTAAATCAAAACCCTCATCAGCCGGAATTCGTTCTGTATAAACGTCTCCAAGTGCATCAATTTCTGTAATTTCTCCTATTGTGATTATTAAAGAATCTAAACGATCGAAATCATGGATATAATAAATTAATTCAACGGAGCTCTGGTTATCAATAATATAAGAATTAATTGTCAAAACTCTCTCCTGATAACAAGATTGAAAGGTCAGAAGTAAAATTATTACTAAAAAAGAAAACCTTTTAATTATTTTTGAAAAATTTGCCATTGAAAGTTATATTTTGCTTAAGTAGTTCACGGAATTAAATTTTCTACTAACTTTAAAGAAGACTAAAAAAATACTAAAATGGTTGGGTAGATCTTATTTTTATGAAGTTGTTTAATTAGTGGATAAGGAATAAATAGACTTAGCTATGAACGAATCTTTATGAGCGGTGTATCCTAATTTAGATTTGCTCCCTACATAAAATTTTCAAAAATGTTTAAAACATCTATTCTATTTTTCCTCCTTGCCACTCAAACGGTCTATGCACAAATCGATTCCCTCCAAAATCAAAGTAATATTGATTTCTATATCCACGAAGAAGTGAGTAATGCAGATGGCGAAGTAGAGCAAGAACTCATTGCTCTTTGGCAAAATTATATTGCTGATGGTAATTTTCAAGATCCAAATTCTCCTTATTGGTCTTTTGAAAACATGAAAATACCTGATGAAAATTTTTGGGCCATTGGGATAGATCAACTTCAGAATAAACCTTATAGAGTGCAATGCAAAGTGATTGGTATCTTTGAAGTTGGAAATGGATATTGGTCGTTGATTAGTTCATTTTCTCATGTAGATAAATCGGGAGAAGCACATCTAGATGTCATCGCTGCTGTCTACGCCAAAAAAATAAATGACAAGTATTTGTTGATTAGCAGTGCGGAATATTTAAAGACCGTTTTTGAACATCGAAAGGTAGGACAAATCAATTATTATATCCACCCATTTCACAAATTTAAGATAACTGAGGCAGAACAATTACAAAAATATAATTTGGAATTGTCCAAAGAATTTGGAGTAGCGCCGCTTGAGTTTGATTATTTTGTGGCTAGTAATGCACGGGATATTGCTCGTACTTGGGGCTA
>CAZYAC010000075.1:0-15812 GCA_964645475.1 uncultured Saprospiraceae bacterium
ATTCCTATTTAAAATTTCATAAAAATTATCTCTAAGTAATTAGACTAAAGTCTATTATTTGACCATTACTTAGGTAAGTACTTAAATCAAACTAAATTTTAGTTAATGTTTAAAAATAAAACTCTATTAATTACAGGGGGAACAGGCTCATTCGGCAACGCTGTTCTCAAGCGTTTTCTGAATTCTGATATTGGAGAAATAAGAATATTTAGCCGAGACGAAAAAAAGCAAGATGATATGCGACGGAAGTTGTTATCTGATAAAGTTAAATATTTCATTGGAGATGTTCGGGATATAAATAGTATCAATAATGCTATGAGAGGCGCAAATTATGTTTTTCATGCCGCAGCTCTAAAGCAAGTACCCTCTTGTGAATTCTTTCCGCTAGAAGCCGTTAAAACCAATGTAGTCGGTGCGGGTAATGTGATGGAATCGGCTATTCAAAACAATGTGGAAAAGGTGGTGGTGCTTAGTACCGACAAAGCCGTCTACCCAATTAATGCCATGGGGATGAGTAAAGCGATGATGGAAAAAGTCATGGTGGCTAAATCTCGAAATGTTCATAATACCACCTTAACGGGAACCCGATATGGAAATGTTATGGCCAGTCGTGGATCTGTAATTCCATTGTTTGTAAATCAGCTTCAGACGGGGAAACCCATCACGATTACCGATCCTAATATGACTCGGTTTATGATGACGCTTGAGGATGCGGTAGAGTTAGTACTCTTTGCTTTCCAAAATGGTGATGCCGGAGATATTTTTGTTCAAAAAGCCCCTGCTGCCACCATTGAAGTATTAGCTAAAGCACTTAAAGAGCTTTATCAAGTGGACAATCCCATTAAAATTATTGGAACCCGTCACGGAGAAAAACTTTATGAATCTTTAGTCAATAGAGAGGACATGATGAAGGCCGAAGATATGGGTGGGTATTATAGAATCCCAGCAGACAATCGAGATTTAAATTATGAAAAATATTTTTCTGAAGGAGAGGAAGATATCTCAAAAGTAGAGGACTATCATTCTCATAATACAGAAAGACTAGATGTTGAAGGAACTAAAAAATTACTTCTAAAACTAGACTTTATTCGGGAAGATGTTAACGCGTTAGCTCAAACAAAATAAAACATGAATCAACCTTCTATAATTCAAGGCGGAAATTTTGCAGATGATAGAGGATTAATATCCTTTGTTAATGATTTCGATATGAGTCCTGTAAAAAGATTTTATCATATTTCTCCCAAGGACCCGTCCATCATCAGAGCATGGCAAGGCCATCAAATAGAATCTAAATGGTTTCATGTTTCAGCAGGTAAATTTCAGGTGAGACTCATTCAAGTTGATAATTGGGAAACGCCTTCTAAAGACTTACCCTATACGGAATTTATTCTTTCAGCAGCAGATAGTCAGGTACTTCATATTCCTGGTGGCTATGCAAATGGATTTAGAGCCTTGGAAGAAAATTCTTCGCTATTAGTTTTCTCAGACATAGGAATTGATAATGCTGCGGACGATGATTTTCGTTTCCCCGCAGATTATTGGTTTGATTGGAAATAAAAAAATCACATATTATGAAAGTAGGAATTACGGGCCAAAAAGGATTTGTTGGTCGCCATTTATTTAATTATCTAAATCTTCAAGAAGAGGTTGATTTAATCCCTTTTGAAAAAGACTTTTTTAGCGACGAAAATTCACTATCTGATTTTGTTGCTAAATGCGACACCATTGTACATCTAGCTGCCATGAACCGACACGAGGATCAGCAAGTGATTTACAATACGAATATTGATCTGGTCAAAAAATTGATCAGTGCCTGTGAAGCAGCTAACGCCACCCCTCATATTCTTATCTCTTCCTCTACACAGGAAGAAAGGGATAATCTATATGGAAAATCTAAAAAAGAAGGACGGGAATTATTAGAAGCTTGGGCCAGTAAGCATGGCGCAACGACTACCGGGATGGTGATCCCTAATGTATTTGGTCCTTTCGGAAAACCGTTTTATAATTCCGTTACGGCTACTTTTTGCCATCAAGTTGCCACGGGCGAAGAACCAACCATTCACAATGATGGGGTCGTGAAGATGATTTATGTCAATGAATTAATTGAAGAAATATTTACACTCATTAAAAGCAAAAAAAATGGTAAAGTAGATATTCCATATAATCATGAAATTAAAGTTTCTGAATTGCTTTCCAAACTGAAAGTTTTTCGGGAAGAATATATGGAAAGAGGAGAATTTCCTTCCATCAATACTCCTTTGGACTTAGCCTTATTTAACACTTTCAGATGTTATGTTCCAGCAGATTATTACCCAAGACCATTTGTCAAGCATACAGATGATAGAGGTTATTTTGTAGAAATTGTTCGAGCCAATACTTCTGGTCAATTTTCTTTTTCTACCACAAAACCTGGGATTACGAGAGGTAATCACTTCCACACTCGGAAAGCAGAACGGTTTGCCATCATTAAAGGAAAGGGAAAAATTTCTCTCAGAAAAATTGACTCCGATGAGGTCATTGATTATTATATCGATGGAGATAAACCAGCTTATGTAGATATGCCGATTTGGTATACGCACAATATTTCAAATGTAGGGGATGAAGAAATGATAGCGCTATTTTGGATCAATGAACCATACAACGCCGAGGATGCTGACACCTATTATGTAACCGTTTAATTTAATCAACGTGATTGAAAAAAAATTCAAAGTTTTATCTGTCGTAGGTACTCGTCCAGAAATCATTCGACTTTCAAGAGTCCTCGCTACTTTAGAATCTTCCAATAGTATTGAACATATTTTAGTTCATACTGGCCAAAATTATGATTATGAGTTGAATGAGATTTTTTTCCAAGATTTACAAGTGAAAAAACCCGACTACTTCTTAGAGGCAGCAGGTAAAACTGCCATTAATACCATTGGAAACATTATCAGTGCAGTAGAACCCATATTGATTAAGGAAAAACCCGAAGCTTTTTTAGTACTTGGAGATACAAATAGTTGTCTTTGTGCAATTCCTGCCAAGCGAATGAAAATTCCTGTTTTCCATATGGAAGCAGGAAATCGGTGTTTTGATTTACGGGTTCCCGAAGAAATTAATCGCCGAATCGTAGATCATGTCAGTGATATTAATTTGACCTATAGTAGTATTGCTAGAGAATATTTACTTCGAGAAGGTTTGCCTCCAGAGCGAGTAATAAAAACTGGTAGCCCGATGTATGAAGTATTACATCATTATATGGATAAGATAAACGCTTCGGATGCTTTGGATCGGCTAGGCCTGAAAGCAGGCAACTATTTCGTGGTATCTTCTCACCGGGCAGAGAATGTAGATCCTGATGATAAATTCACAAAAATTGTGGGCATCTTAAACACCATTGCTGAAAAATACGATATGCCAGTGATTGTTTCGACCCATCCTCGAACGAGGAATAGAGTGAAGCAACGAGGAGATACCTTTCATCCCAATGTACAGCTATTGAAGCCGCTCGGTTTTTTTGATTATGTAAAATTGCAGCGAGAGGCAAAGGCGGTGTTGTCGGATAGTGGAACCATTTCTGAAGAATCCTCTATCTTGAATTTTCCAGCTTTAAACATCCGAGAAGCACATGAACGACCGGAAGCAGTAGAGGAAGCTTCTGTGATGATGGTCGGTTTGAATATTGAGCGAGTCATTCAAGCGCTCGGCGTACTTGAAAACCAAAAGCGAGGTGATGAACGAAACCTTCGTCCTGTATATGATTATTCTATGCCCAATGTTTCAGATAAAGTATTGAGAATCATTCTCTCTTATACGGATTATATCAACCGGGTTGTTTGGTCTAGAATATAATGGATTACGTTAAATCTATACGAAAATCTCTTGGAAATGCTCCTTTGATCTTGACTGGAGGAAGAGTGATTTTACAAAATAAGCATAAAGAAATTCTTTTACATAAACGGACGGATTTTAAAGATACTTGGTCATTGCCAGGTGGTATTGCAGAATTAGGAGAGTCAATTGACCAAACTATCTTAAGAGAAGTAAAAGAAGAAACGGGATTGGTGATGACTGATTTTCAACCAATAGGATTTTCTTCTAATCCAACCTATGAATCCTTTGAATATCCGAATGGAGATAAAGTGCAATTATTTGCGATGCTTTTTCATTGTACAGAATGGGAAGGAAATCTAGTCGGTAGTGCTTCTGAAGGCGAAGAGCTATATTTTTTCTCTATTAATGCGCTTCCTAAAATGAGGGAAAACGAATTACATAGTATTGCTTTTTTTAGAAAACACCAACTTTCACAAAAATTCATGCTTTTTTAATTATTCATGAAGATATTATTTATTAAACAATTATTTAATCCTGAACCCACCGCTCGAAGCCTAGACTTTGCACATGAACTGGTTCGTCAAGGTCATCAAGTACAGGTACTAACAAGTTTTCCTTCTTATCCAAAAGGAAAAATCTACGATGGTTACCGGCAAAAATTATTCTATCGAGAAAATTTAGAAGGCATCGAACTTATCCGTGTTCCAATTTTTCCTGATCAAAGCGGAAGAGCATTGTATAGAATGCTCAACTATTTGAGTTATGCTTTTTCGGCAACTTTATTTGGACTACCAAGAGTTGATAAACCAGATATTGCCTTTGTTTATCATGGTGCGCTTCCTGTTGGTATCCCTGCGATGGTTTATAAATTATTCACAGGAGTTCCTTATGTATATGATATCAATGATCTTTGGCCCGAAACTTTGACCGCCACAGGAATGATGAAAAATAAATGGATGCTTTCTTTTGTAAATAAGTGGTGCCAAATAACGTACAAATTTGCCAACCATATCACTGTTTTATCAGAAGGCTTTAAAGAGAAATTGATTAATAAAAATGTTAAGGGAAAGAAAATATCTGTCATTTATCATTGGAGCCGAGATAAAAAAGTGGAAGTTGAAAATATTGATAAAGAGATAAAAGAAAAATTTGCCAACGAAAAGTTTCATATTCTATATGCTGGAAATGTTGGAAAAGCACAATCCCTTTATTCCATCGTAGATGCTTTCCAAAAATTAGAAACAAAACACCCTGAAATTTTATTCACGATACTTGGAGATGGAGTGGAGCGTGAAAACTTAATTAATTATGTTTCTAAGAAGAAAATAGAAAATGTAAGATTTTTAGATCGAGTAGGGGGTGATGAGGTTGGAAAATATTTAGCTTGTGCGAATATTTTATTAGTACACCTCAAAGACGAACCATTATTTAGAATCACCATCCCTTCTAAAATTATAGGATATCTATTGGCTGGCAAACCTATTTTATTGGGATTAAAAGGAGATGCGGAAAGCATTATCACAAATTCAAAAGCCGGATGGGTATTTGAACCAGATAACGGAGATGATTTAGCAGCAAAAATTGGTGTCGCCATCAAAATGGACCAAGAAGCGTTTGCGGTAATCAAAAAAAATGCTAGCCAATATTATCAGGAAAATTTCACCATAGAAAAAAATACAAAAAAATATATTGATCTTTTCAACCAACTTATCAAAACATGAGTGACTTAAAAAAATGTGCTATTACTGAAACTGACGAAAATGTCTCTGTATTATTAGAAGCTTTTAGTTTCGCATCAGATGGCAACGTAGAGATTCTGAAATGTAGTACCACGGGACTTGTTTATGTTAATGAACAAATTAGGCAGAATGAATCGTTTAAAGGAAATACGGAAGGATTATCGGAAAAAGAATGGAACGAACATTTTCCTGACGGATTGGATGTTTATGCAGACGATTCATGGGGTGAAACCTATCAAAATACAAAAGACGTTTATACTTGGCAATACGAAAACGTAAAAGATCATGTAGGCGCTGATAAATTAGGTGCAGATGGATTTTCTATTGTAGAAATAGGTTCTGCTAGAGGTTATTTATTACAACGATTAAAAGATAATCATCCTAATATCAACGCTATTGGGGTAGAGCCTTCTCCGGTAATGGGAAAAATTGCTCGCTCTAATGGATTAGATATGAGAACCGGGGTCTTTGAAGATATTGGTTTTGAACCGGGGTCTTTGGATGCGATCACTGGATTCGGATGTTTTATTCAAGTACGTGATCCCTTACGAACTTTGAAAGAATTTAATAAAGCATTAAAACCGGGTGGAAAAGTATTGCTGGACTCTCCTAATAGTGATAGTCTATTTCGTTATGTTCTCTTGTTTTTCTACAAAAATAGAGGCTTAGCAAAAACGTTAGGATTTGATAAGTTTTTGACTAATGGAATTAATTTAGCTTATAATCCAGATCGCTTTTATTTTTATAGCCCCAAAACATATTCACTTTTGTTAGAAAAGGCAGGCTTCAAAGTTACTCAAGTCAAACAACGTCAACCACGATACGTGGTTTATGGAAAACATAACCTTGGTTTTTTTAAAGGATTTATGCTTAAAACGATTTCCATTTTAGAAAGAATCACGGGTTTGCAGGCTTGGGTACAAGTAGGGGCTGAAAAAATTAAAGAAGTAGATGAGTAAACCAAATTTCCAGCCTATTATTATTATAGGTGCTGCCCGCTCTGGAACAAATATGCTGAGGGATATCCTTTCTCAAATTCCTAATTGTGGTACTTGGGATTGTGATGAAATTAATCCAATTTGGAGACACGGAAACTTGAATCATCCTAATGATGAGTTTAATGCTGAAATGGCACGGCCTAATGTAAAAACCTTCATTCGAAAAGCTTTTGAAAAATTAAGTCATTCGCTACAAGTTGACAATGTCATTGAAAAATCTTGTGCTAATTCTCTTAGGGTAGCATTCATCAATGAAATTTTTCCAAATGCTAAATACATTTTTATTTATAGAGATGGTAGAGACACCGTTGCTTCTGCAAAAATAAGATATAATGCTTCCTTCGATCTTAATTATACCTTGAAAAAATTAAGATATGTTCCACCTTCAGATTTACCCTATTACGCTATGACATTTGGTAAAAATAGACTCAAACAAATAACCTCTAAAAATACAACATTAAGTTTTTGGGGCGTTCAGATAAAAAATATCCAAGAAAAATTAAGAGACTATTCTTTAAATGAAGTTTGTGCATTTCAATGGCAAGAATGTGTTGAAAAATCTTTGCAGGATTTTGAAAAAATAGACGATTCACAAGTACATCATATTGCTTACGAAGCATTTGTAAATGAACCAGAAACAAAATTAGCAGCCATCTTATCTTTTTTGAAGCTCGATACAAAGGATATTGATTTAAAAACCCTTACGCAAAAGGTCTCGAAAAAAAGTATCGGCAAATTTAGAAAACAATTGTCCCTAGAAGACCAAGAAAAAATTAATATTATTCTAAAACCAACATTAAATAAATTAGGATATAAAATTTAGTATTCCTCTGAGATGAATCCAAACCTGCAATACAAAAAGGCTTTAGCATCACATCTATCTGTTGACCCTTCTCAAATCACCCTTTCTTGGAAAGGCAGAGTTGGACTTTATGGAATCCTAAAAGCTATTGATATCAAAGAAGGTGATGAAGTAATTTTACCTGCATTTACCTGCGTTGTCGTCTCGAATGCCATCATCTATCTTGGCGCCAAACCAATTTATGTTGACATCGATCCTCAAACTTATAATATTGATATCAGCCTAATCGAATCCAAGATAAATAGTAAGACCGTAGCCGTAATTGCTCAAAATACTTTTGGACTTTCCAGTGATTTTGATGCCATTAATAGTATTTGTGAAAAACATAAAATTCACGTCATAGAGGATTGTACTCATGGGTTTGGTGGAAGGTATAAGAATAAACCGAATGGTACCTTAGCAAAGGCTGCCTTCTATTCTTCTCAATGGAATAAGACTTTCTCAACCGGAATAGGAGGAATGACTATTTGCAATGATCCTCTTTTAGCAAAGAGATTAAATGCCTTTGAAGCAGAACTAGAAGTTCCAGGAGTCACTGAAAAAAATGCACTTTGGGCTCAATTATTTGTAAAGAATAAAATACTCACTAAATCACTTTACTGGACTGCTTTAAAACTTTATCGCTATTTAGCCAAAAACAATGTAATTACAGGTTCTTCACAAGGTCTCGAATTAGAAAAACCCGAAATGCCAAAAGGGTTTCTAAAAGGTATGTCTACCGTGCAAGCAAAAGAAGGAACTCGGCAAATGAAGTTGCTCGATAAGAATATTAAACATCGTAGACAAATCGCAGAAATTTATCACGAAGCTTTAAAGACAATTAATATTACTCCTCCATACGAACCAGTTTATGGTTTTCATACTTTTATAAAATATGCCATACTGGTCAAAGATCGAACAAAATTTCTTGCACTTGGAGAAAAATATAAAATTCAACTTGGAGATTGGTTCATTAGCCCAATTCATCCAATAGAAAAAAAATTTGACCTATGGCTCTATAATTATGGTCAATTTCCAGTAGCAGAAAAAATAAGTAAACATATCCTCAATTTACCAACCGATATGAGTATTTCGATTAAAGAAGCTCATCGTATTGCAGACTTTGTTAAAAATCATGCAGCAGAATTTTTGTCTTTTCAAACGACTTGATTTTGTTCATATGATTTATCCAAAATATTCAATTTATCCTCACAATTTCTTTTTAATCTAAATTATAAATAATGAAAGTACCATTCTGCTTACCGTTCATTGATCAGGATGTTATCAATGAAGTAAATGACACGCTTACCAATACCGGTTGGCTTACTACGGGGCCTAAAGTTCGTGCTCTGGAAAAAGAAATTAATAAACTAACGGGAATTCCTAATTCTCTATGTATTAACTCTTGGACCTCTGGTGCCATGTTGGTGTTGCGTTGGTTTGACATTGGTCCAAGTGACGAAGTCATCATTCCTGCCTATACCTATAGTGCGACCGCACTCTGCGCCATGAATATTGGAGCTACTGTTGTAATGGTAGATGTTGGTGATGACTTTAATATCAATATCGAAAATATTCGAAAAGCGATTACTAAAAATACCAAAGCCATCTTACCAGTAGATATTGGAGGTTGGCCCTGTGACTATGATGAAATTATGGAACTGGTTAATTCGGAGGAGGTGAAAAATAAATTTTCTCCAAATTCTGATCGACAGCGAAAACTAGGAAGGCCCGTTGTGCTTTCTGACTCTGCTCATAGTATTGGTGCAAAATATAAAGGAAAATCTGCCGCTCAATTTGGTGATTTTACCATCTTTTCTCTTCATTCCGTTAAGAATGTAACCGCCGGAGAAGGAGGAAGTATTGTCATCAATTTACCGGCTCCTTTTGATAACGATGCAGAATATATCTTCCTCAAAGCTTTTGCATTAAATGGTCAAAACAAAAGTGCGTTTGAAAAAAATCAGGTAGGTGCTTGGCGTTATGATATTATCGATCAAGGACTAAAGATTAACATGCCTGACATCTGTGCTGCCATTGCCTTAGCACAAATTAAAAAATATACGGCAGAAATGTTGCCAGAGCGTAAACGAATTTTTACCCAATATAACGAAGGGTTTGCAAAATACGACTGGGCTATTTTACCACCATTTAAAAATGACTTAAAAGAGTCTTCTTGTCACTTGTATACTATTCGATTTAAGCATGTAAGCGAGGAGGAAAGAGATAATATGATCCAGTATATTTCGGAAAAAAACATCGGAGTGAATGTACACTATATTCCGATGGCTATGTTGACTCTATTTAAAAATAAAGGGTACGATATCAAAGATTATCCAAACACTTTTAATCTCTACCATAACCTGATTACCTTACCAGTCTACAATAATTTATCGCCAGAACAAATCAGTTATGTAATTGATATTGTAATCGAATCTTATAACGCCGTAAAGAAAAATAAACATGCTGCAGTTTGAAGTAAATAGCTTTATAAAAAAACATATCACCCAACGTCCAGAGAGTATGTTTCTTCCTGATATTGATGCCAATAAAGAAGCACTCTCTGAAGCCATTCATAGAAAGAAAATATTGGTTATTGGAGGTGCTGGAACGATTGGTTCTTCATTTATCAAAGCGATTATTCAATTCAAACCTGCTTCACTCATAGTCGTAGACTATAATGAAAATGGATTAACTGAATTGACAAGAGATTTGCGGAGTAGTTTTTCCGAATTCGTTCCTGCGGAGTACATTACTTACCCTTTTGATTTTGGTGGACCCATTTTCGCAAAACTACTTAAGGACCATCAATTTGATGTGATTGCTTGCTTTGCTGCGCATAAACATGTTCGAAGTGAAAAAGATCATTTGGCCATCGAGGCAATGGTGAAAAATAATGTATTCAACACCAAAAACCTCATAGAACTGGCCATGGTTAATAAACCTCATCATTTCTTTTGCGTGAGCACTGATAAGGCAGCCAATCCGGTCAACGTCATGGGTGCCAGTAAAAAGGTAATGGAAAAAGTTCTACTAGCGTTTTCCAAAGAACTGAAAATAACCACCGCTCGATTTGCTAATGTAGCTTTTTCCAATGGAAGTCTATTGTTTGGATTTTTAGAGCGCATTATGAAACGTCAACCCTTGACAGCTCCCTTAGACATCAAACGTTATTTCGTATCTCCAGAAGAATCTGGTCAGCTTTGTATGTTGGCTTGTATTCTAGGAAATTCTTCTGACATCTTTTTCCCAAAATTGAACGCTTCGCAGATGATGTCTTTTTCTGATATTGCAGAATATTTTTTACAAGAAATGGGACTAGAAGCACAGCATTGCAAAACCCCAGAAGAAGCTCGTCAATTAGCAAAAAACTGGAAACCAGAGGCAAAAAAATATCCTGTCTACTTTTTTGCATCTGATACTTCTGGAGAAAAACCATACGAAGAATTCTTTACAGAAACGGATAACGTAGACATGGGAGCGTTTGAGGCATTAGGGGTAGTGAAAAATTCAGAAATTCTACCAAAGGTAAATATTGACGAAATGATTAATCAATTTGATAATTTATTCGCCAACAATAAAATAGAAAAAAAGGATGTAGTGGATTTATTAAATAAGATGCTTCCGGACTTCAGTCATATTGAGACGGGGAAGGGATTGGACGAAAAAATGTAGTTCATGTATAGAATTATAAAAAGATTCTTTGATATAGTAGCGGCATTGATAACACTGATTGTTTTATCGCCGTTTTTAATTCCGATTGTTATAGGTCTACGATTAACTGGGGAAGGGTATATTTGGTATTTTCAAAAAAGAGTGGGATACAAAAATCAGTTTTTTGATATCTGGAAGTTTGCCACTATGCTCAAAGACAGCCCCAATATGGGCACCGGTAGTTTGACAACTCGTAATGATCCAAGAGTCACTCCGATGGGAGGTTTTTTGAGAAAAACTAAAATCAATGAACTACCTCAGGTAGTTAATGTTCTAATTGGAAACATGAGTATCGTAGGGCCACGACCACAAATGCAGGTAGATTTTGATATCTATCCCGAAAAAGTGAAAAAACATATTTACGATAGTGTTCCCGGAATTACTGGAATCGGATCGGTTGTTTTTAGAGATGAAGAAAGATTAATGTCTGAAACAGATATGCCGATCCGGGATTTTTATATTCAACACATTGCTCCTTACAAGGGATCGTTGGAATTATGGTACCAGGATAATAAATCTTTTATGACGGATACCAAAATAATTATTTTAACTGCCTGGGCTATTTTTTTCCCAGATAAAGATTTGACTTATCAATGGTTTCCTAATTTACCTTCTAAACCTGATATTCTCAATGTTTCAGAAAAAGCAAATTCGAGCATAAATTGAAAAGTCCTAATAAAATTCAAGACGATACAGAGATTCGCACTCAAATTCCTCTTTTGGAACCTTGTTTTGGTGGCAATGAATGGAGTTATGTAAAGGATTGCCTAGATAAAGGCTGGGTATCCTCGGCGGGAGGTTATGTGAGTAAATTTGAGGAAGCGATTGCTCAATATGTAGGAGCGGATTGGGGTGCTGCCTGCATGAATGGCACCGTAGGCTTACAAATTGCCCTTCAGGTATTGGGCATAACCAACAAGGATCATGTAATTGTACCAAATGCCACTTTTGTAGCAAGTGCCAATAGTGTGATTTATAGCGGAGCAGAACCTATCTTTATTGATGCCTGTGAGAAAGACTGGCAGATGGATTTAGATTTGTTGGAAGACTTTCTGATAAATGAATGTACAACCATAAATGGCACAACTTCCAATAATCGGTCAGGTAAGATTATCAAAGCCATTATCATTGTTCATGTCTATGGTCAGCTTTGTAATATGAACCGTCTGATGTCTATTGCAGATCGCTTTGGAATTAAAGTGCTAGAAGACGCAAGTGAATCATTAGGCGCAACTTACGAGAATCGACATTCAGGTACCATCGGGCATATTGGTGTTTTTAGTTTTAATGGTAATAAAATCATTACCACAGGAGGAGGAGGAATTATTGTCTCACAAGAGGAAGAATATGTGAAAAAGGCGCGTCATTTGATCGCACAGGCCAAAGTAAAACCCAACGAATACTACCACGATGAAGTGGGCTATAATTATCGGATGGTTAACGTATTGGCCGCCATTGGATTGGCTCAAATAGAAATGCTGCAAAACTTTACTTCACGTAAAATCAAAGTTGCTGATTTTTATCGAAAAACCTTAGGAGATATTCCAACCATAAAATTTCAAGAAGTGAATTCAGGTGTAATCCCAAATTATTGGTTAAATGGATTTATTAGTGACAAAAAAAATGAAATAGAAGAATTGCTGAGCGCTAATCAAATTATGTACGGAAATTTTTGGATACCTATGAATGAATTACCTATGTACCAGAATCATCAGTACATCACTAAGAAAAACATCACTGCAAGTATCGCCAAAAACTGTATCTGTATACCAAGTTCTGTAAGTATAACAGAATCAGAACAACAACTAATTTGTGACTTGATCAAATCCTGTTTTAATTCGTGAGAAACATAACGGTGCTGATAGATGCCCTTAATTTACAAAGTAAAGGAGGTAACGCCTTATTAAGTTATCTAGTTGAAAAATTACAGGAAGACAAAATTTCTTATGAATTATTATTAGGTCACAATCTAACGGGAATTCAAAAAAAAATACTGGTCTTCTCTCGTAAAAAAATAATCCTTGAAGCTGTAAAACGGTACTCACCAAAGTGTATTTTTTGCTTTGGTAATTTTCCGCTTCATTTTTCTGTCCCAGATTCTATAAGGGTAGTTGTAAACTTCCAGAATGCTTTTCTTTTAAAGAATAGTGATGTTTCTGCATTTAATGGCCTGAAAAAATTTAAATTCTGGATGAGAAGAAGCTACTTGAATTTTTTTCTCAATAAGGCTGACTTGTATATTTTTCCTACTGCCTTTATAAAAAATCAATTTATAAAAACCTATGTAATTTCTCCACAGAAATGTCGCGTCATTCCTTACTTTAATAAGGGGAAAATTGATCTCGTCAGAGAAGCAACGAAGGGACAAAGTAAAATAAAAAACAGTTTTGTCTATATTTCTTCAAGTTCTAAACATAAAAATCACATCAGACTATTTAAAGTATGGGAGCTGTTGGCTGAACAAAAATTATTTCCTTTACTAACGCTTAGTATTTCACTCTCGGATGCTCGTTCAAAAAAACATCTGGACCATATTGCCTTACTGAAAGAAAAAGGTCTCCAAATAGAAAATATTAACGATCAGGGACATATTTCATACAAAGAATTACTGAAGATTTCTGCTCGACATGAGTTTACCATTTTTCCTTCTCTAAATGAGACCTTCGGTTTTGGTACTATTGAAGGCGCTATTTTAGGAAATAAACTATTGATTAGTGATCGACCTTTTGTTAAAGACGTAACCGTTCCCTCTCTGAAATTTGATCCTTTAAATACGCATGATATTTTGGATAAAGTTACGTATGCGATGAACCATGAATTACCCGATACTCAATTAGTTTTTGAAGATAAAATTGATGAATTACTGGAGCTATTAACGAGTCCGAATACTCAATCGTTTAAGGAATATGATGCTTAAGTTTCGACAGCAACTTAAATACTTAAAATCAATCTCAACCACTGACTTATTGCTATACACAATGGGGAAAACGGGATCTAATAGCTTGTCCTATAGCCTCGAACAAGAAGGCTTGTCAGTTGCAAGTAAACATTATTTTGGAGGAGACCAGCAGCATTTTTTTAATGACAAACATAACGATTTTTTAGGGAGCGTAAATAAAGCTGCTATTCGGTTTTTACTGAAGAGGACTAAGCAAAGATTCAAGGTGATTACCTTGGTACGTGACCCAGTGGGACGAAATCTATCCTTGACTTTTTTTGCCTTAGATAAAGTTCTTTATAAAACTTTGCAAGTAATCCCAAACGGTCAGGCAGATGGAAAATACCTTAGCCTGAACGAAATAATAGCACGGGGTTTTATGGATATCATAAATCAGCAAGGACCCCTTAATTGGTTTGATCAGGAATTTAACTATGTTTTGGATGTAGATATTTTTCAACATCCATTTGATAAAAAAAAGGGATATACGATAATTCAGAAAGAGAAATTGGATATTCTTATTTTAAAGTTAGAGAATTTGGCTGATTTAGAACAGGTCATTAAGTCCTTTTTAAACCTAAAATCGTTCAAACTGCTGAATGCTAATGCAGGAAATAGATACTGGTATGCTGAGTTGTATAAGGATTTTAAAAATTATTTTAGACCAACAGAAGCATATTTGAATGAAATGTATAACTCAAAATACGTCACCCATTTCTATACGAATGCAGAGATTGCAAAACATCGTGCGCGCTGGAATAAATGATGTGTGATATGTCAACTTAATCTTTTTCTTTTTAAAAGATAGTAGCAGAGGTCTACAAAATAATTGCTAGTTTTTGTGAGTACATAAAAGTCTTTTTTTATACCTCCAAATTCTGTAAAGATTAGCTCAATTTCGGCAGGCATCGAACCTTCTAGATCAAGAGTGGTCACCAGCTTTTTTAATCGACTGATTTTTTCCCAGAATACTAAAGACATTGGATAATATGAATCTACCTTATGATCAATGCCACCTAGAAGGTAATAGGCCTTATGTCGGTCAATAACAATATAACTGACAGCTAATTTTTTTTGCTGTTGGTCTATGCAAAAATAAATTTTTCTTAAACCACGTTTGCTCAACGCTTTATCTAATCGCTCTAAATCTGCTAACGAATAAGGAGGCTTTAGTCCTTTTCTAGTAAAGGCTTGACTGCTTAATTCATACAACGTTTTAAGATCATCTAACTCTACGACTCTATATTCTTGCTCCTTTGCCTTTTTTACCTCCCATCTTCTTTTGCCACTTAAATTGGCAAAGAGATTTTTTTCGTCCAAAGACAAATCAATGAGATGGGTGTAATAGGTTGTTTGTTGAAAATTTTGCCAGAATAAAGGTTGCCAATTTTCAAACTCAGGTAAGAAATTCTGTCGAAAGTAATGGAAGTTGGGAAGTTGTTGTGAAAGATGCTTCATCACCTTCCTTTCAAAACTATAGCGTTTAACGGACTTTTTTATCCCTGTTGGATATATAATGTGAATACCTAAAAATGGAGTCAAAACAGGGTGTCTGGCTATCTGAAAGCCAAACTTAAATTTTTGATAAAATGGCCAGACTCCTCTTATCTCACCTGCTTTGTCACGAAATAATCTAATATCCCAATTATCTGAACCACAAACTATATCGAGCCACCAATCATAGAAAAAAACAGGTAATGTCTTTGTCGTTTGGCAAAATACACGATATATTTGTTTATCTGTCATAAGTTTTATAATCAATAGGATCA
>CAZYAC010000076.1:0-15706 GCA_964645475.1 uncultured Saprospiraceae bacterium
TTATGTCCAACCTTACCAAGCCCGTTTTTAATTATAAAAAGGGACGAATTAAAAAAGATACCTTAATTGACCTCTATAAAAAGATGCTTTTCCCCCGTATGATCGAAGAAAAGATGCTCATTTTGCTTCGACAAGGAAAAATCAGTAAATGGTTTTCAGGGATCGGCCAAGAAGCTATTTCGGTCGGTGCAACGCTGGCCTTGGAGTCTGACGAGTTTATCTTTCCAATGCACCGTAATCTAGGTGTTTTTACTAGCCGAAATATTCCACTGGAACGGTTATTCGCTCAATGGCAAGGAAAAGCGATGGGTTTTACCAAAGGACGAGATCGTTCTTTTCATTTTGGAGCACCTGATTATCATGTGGTGGGTATGATCTCGCATCTTGGACCACAACTCTCTTTAGCAAGTGGAACGGCATTAGCACATTTATTAAAAAAAGAAAATAAGGTCTCTCTGGCCTTTACAGGAGAAGGTGGAACGAGCGAAGGAGAATTTCACGAAGCACTCAATGTAGCCGCCGTCTGGCAACTGCCGGTTATTTTTGTTATTGAAAATAATGGCTATGGTTTATCCACTCCTGCCAGTGAGCAGTACCGTTGCGAGCACCTTGCAGACCGAGGTAAAGGGTATGGTATGAAATCTATGACCATCGACGGAAATAATATTCTGGAAGTTTATAATACAATTAATAAAGTCGCGAAAGACCTTCGTAAAAATCCGGAACCCGTGTTGATTGAATGTCAGACCTTCCGAATGCGTGGTCACGAAGAAGCATCGGGCACTAAATATGTTCCTAAAAAACTAATGGAAGAATGGGGTGCTAAAGATCCAATTGAGAATTACGAACGTTGGCTGATGGCAGAAGGTATTTTGAACGAAGCCGACATTGCTGATATTCGTAAAAATAACAAAGCAAAAATCGAAGCTGGTTTAAAGATTGCCGGAGACGAGCCTCCAGTTACTGCCAATCTATCCGAAGAATTGGAGGATGTTTACGCACCGTTTGATTTTACTGCTACATCTCCAGCCAGCGAAAAAGCAACAGAAAAAAGATTTATTGATGCTATCTCGGATGCCCTGCGACAAAGCATGGAAAAACACGATGATCTAGTTTTAATGGGACAGGACATTGCGGAGTACGGTGGGGTTTTTAAAATCACAGATGGTTTTGTAAAAGCTTTTGGCAAAGACCGGGTTCGTAATACGCCACTTTGCGAAAGTGCCATTTTAGGAATCGGCCTCGGACTGAGCATCAAAGGAATGAAGGCGATGGTCGAAATGCAGTTTGCCGATTTTGTTACTTGTGGTTTTAATCAGATTGTAAATAATCTAGCCAAACTTCACTATCGTTGGGCACAGAATGCCGACGTAGTGATTCGCATGCCTTGCGGAGGCGGAGTGGGTGCCGGACCATTCCATTCTCAAACCAACGAAGCGTGGTTTTTCCATACACCTGGTTTGAAAATCGTTTATCCTTCCAATCCATACGATGCCAAAGGGTTATTACTGGCGGCGTTGGAAGATCCAAATCCTGTTTTATTTTTTGAACATAAAGCACTTTATCGCAGCATGACCGAATCGGTTCCAGACGATTATTATACGATAGAAATTGGAAAAGCCAAGGTCATCCAAAGCGGTAGTCAGGCTAGCATCATCACCTACGCACAAGGGGTCAACTGGGCCAAAACGGTGGTCGAAGAAATGGGATTGGACGTAGAAATTTTAGACTTACGTAGTCTGATGCCGATTGATTATGCTGCCATTCAAGAAACGGTAGAAAAGACCAATCGAGTATTAATTCTGCATGAAGACAGTCTAACGGGTGGTATCGGTGGTGAGATCTCTGCGTGGATTTCGGAGCATTGTTTTGAGCATTTAGATGCACCTGTGGTTAGATGCGGAAGTTTGGATACACCCATTCCTTTTTCCAAAAACTTAGAAGCTGTTTATCAACCGGTAGATCGTTTTAAGGAGAAATTGGCGGCGTTATTGGCTTATTAGATTATCTATTAAACTGAAAATAAATTGTCTCGCAGAGGCGCAGAGAACGCAGAGAACCTACTACTTGTAAGAAAGGCTCTGCTTCTATTCAAATAATCTTCCCCTTTTTCAAATCAGAATGGGGTTTCCTTATTATTTGGCTGGATTGAGTATTCCATATTCCGCGATGTCTCGAAATTCATTTGCTTTAAAAACGTGATCGCGTCGCAGCCCTTCTTGTACCATTCCGTTTTTGATCATGGTTCGACCCGAGGCTGGATTTTTGGTAAAATGTATTGCGTAAATTTTGTGCATATTCAGGTCTTCAAATCCAAAATCAATGACTCGTCCCATGGCTTCTGTCATCAATCCTTGATTCCAGTATGTTTCGGATAACCAATATCCCAGTTCTGCTTGACGATGTTCGGCATTGATATGTAGTCCGATGCCTCCTATCAATTCTCCGCTTTGTCGATGTTCGATGGCAAAAATATACGCACCCTTATTTTCAAAACCCTTTGAGGCCATACTGACCCAAGCGACAGCGTTTTTCTCCTCATAGGGATAAGGAATCGTAGCGGTAGCATCCGAAATTTTGGGATTATTAATGTGTTTGACAATATCTGATACATCACTTAGGGTTGGTTGCCTAAGAATTAGTCTTTTAGTTGAAAGTTTTGGAAATTCGGCGCTCATTGACAACTATTTTAATGAATAGACTTTATTCTAATGGATACTAATGGATAGAAGTACGATTAAAACATGAAATGCAGAAGAAAAAGTTCCGAGGTATTGGAAGTCTGCAAATTCAAGTCGTTATATTCGTCAAAACCACTTTGCAATGGATATAGTTTTCGTAATTTTGCACTTCTAAAGAATTTTTTCAACAACTTCTAGAAGTTGTTTAATAATTCCTAAAGTAGCCGAGAGCTAGAGAAAATTTTCTAAATCAAACCTCTTTTTTGATGCATAGCCGCGCTATATGAGCTAATGCAAATTAGCGAACCCGTAGGGGCGGGCTGCTAAAAAAGGTGAAGAGTTAGGAAATTTTATCAGTTCGTAGGCAATTTTGGAGTTTTTAATCAACTTCATAAAATTTAAAAAGAAATAATAGATGAATCTCGAAGATTTTGTAGCAGTGAGTGGTCTGCCGGGCGTATTTAAGATGGCTGCTAATCGCAGCAATGGACTAATCGTAGAAGATTTGGACAGTGGAAAAAGAAAATTTGTTTCTGCCCGTAAGCACCAGTTTACGCCTTTAGCTTCTATCGGCATCTACACGCAAGACGATACCGAAGAACTGGATGTAATTTTCAAAACCATGATGGAAAAATCAGCCACACTGGCTCCTATTCCGCATAATTCTAAACCAGCCGAAGTGATTGGTTATTTCAAAGAAATCTTACCAAATTACGATGAGGATCGAGTTTACCTGAGCGATATGAAGAAGGTAATTAAGTGGTTTAATTTTTTGAATGAACGAAAATTACTTTCCTTCGAAGAAGAAAAACCTAAGGAAGAAGCCGTAAAAGAAGTAAAGGCAAAGAAAAAAACTAAAAAAGCTCCAGCAAAGTCTGAAGAAGAAGAATAAATAAACAACTTCTATGTACAAAGGCAAAAAAGTGGTGGTTGTGCTACCTGCCTACAACGCAGCACTCACCCTTGAGAAAACTTATCGAGAAATTCCCTTCGACTTGGTCGATGAAGTTATCCTTTGCGATGATGCCAGTAAAGACAATACTAGTGAACTAGCTCGTTCTATTGGTATTAAACACGTGATTGTTCACCAAAACAATAAAGGATATGGTGGCAATCAAAAATCGCTTTACAATAAGGCTTTGGAATTAGGTGGTGATATTGTCATCATGCTACATCCCGATTATCAATACACGCCTCTATTAATTCCGTCGATGGTTAATATAATTGGTGAGGACTTGTTTCCGGTTGTTTTGGGTTCTCGAATATTAGGAAAAGGTGCGCTGGCAGGAGGAATGCCTTTCTATAAATTTGTCGCCAATCGTCTACTGACTTTCACTCAAAACCTATTGGTCAACTATAAGCTTTCGGAATATCATACTGGGTATCGAGCTTTTAGCCGAGAAGTCTTGGAAGGTATTAATTTTAATGCCAATGACGATGATTTTGTTTTTGACAATGAGATGTTGTCGCAGATTATTTTCCACGATTACCACATTGGAGAGGTTACTTGTCCAACTAAATATTTTGAGGAAGCTTCTTCAATTAATTTTCGGCGGAGTGCCAAATATGGTTTGGGAGTACTAAGAGTTTCTGGGCAGCATTTTTTACAAAAAATGGGATTATTGAAACTTGACCGTTATCGCAAGCCCAATAATTAAGAAGGTAGGAGTTATCGATTGAATTTATTAAATGCTTTTTTTCCTAATAAAATAAAGGCAAGCAGTAGCGTGTATGTGAAAGTAGCCGTCATATGGGTTGTTTGAAAGTAATTTTTGTTGCTTATTGAGGCCAAAGATATCAAAAAATACTTCATAAAAAAACAAATTCCTTAGCGTTTGTACATTATATACACAAAATAAATATCCCGAATTTTCAGATGTGAAACTCGGGATTTTTTAAATATTCTTGATTTCTTTAGCTAGCTACGGGCTTAAATTGAAAACAAAGCTTGGCATTTTTACGCTCAGGTGAATCTGATTCTTCTAGCCAATCATCAACAGACTTTTTGTCAAGCGTTGCTAATTGATTTGCGTAAGCTTTAATGAGATCTGGAAGGACCGCATACTTAGTTTGATTGACGATATATTCTTGAATATTTACTTCTGCCTTTCCGTTTTCATGATACATATAAAGCATCGTATAGTAAACAAAAAGAGTAGGATTACTAGGATCAGACATATCTAAAGTCGTCTGAGAGAACAGATTTTTCCATTGTTCAGAAGACGCTTGACCGAATATCGCTTTTCCCATATCGGCAATACTTTCTTTAATGGCGTTTTTATCTTGATCGCTTACCCCATCATAAAGATTAACAACTTGATCAATTAAAACATTGTAATCTGTTGATTCATATTTCTTTCTAGTTTGTTCATTTTCCAAAAGTGCGAAGAAAGGCGTTCGATCAACTTCCTCTACATAATCAGGAAAGGAAACAGCGAGTTGTTCTGGTGTTTGGGTGACAGGATGGAAATCTGCTCTGTTTTGAACGTGATTCATAATACTAGCTATTGCCGTTGGAAGGTTTTGCGATTCCGTATAAATCGCTGTCCCCTGTGCGTCAGGGTCACTCGTATCGGTACCAAGCATATTGGCTTGTGCAGTTGCGGCTTCGTCTGTTACTAATCGACGTCCTATTTTGCCACCTGGAGAAACGTGAATCCACGCTTCGACTAATTGTTTAACACTAATGTTTTGCATAATAAAAAATTTGAGGTTAAAAATGATAAAAAAATTAGTCCATATATTACCATATGGTATAGAAATTTTTTGACACTTGAGAACAAGTGTTATTTTTGAATAAAATTTTTTTATGGTTGATTACTTAATAGGATCGAAGACTCAAGATTCTGATACCGAAGGATTTTTGTTAAGATTAATTCCGCATCAATTCTCAAACGATCACATTTGGGAATTGAAATATTGGTAATAGAATAAAAAGAATTAACGAAAAGGAATGCTAAGGAAATCTTTATAGACGTCCTATAATTTAAATAGGAGTTAGATAATGTCATTTTCACTTGGTATGTTTGTTTATAAAACTATTCTTAAAGATAAGATTTTTCCATTCACCCTGACAATTATATTGAATTAAATTACATTATGTTGTTAAGACAAAACATCTTTTATTCTTAAAATCGCACTCAATACAACACGACACAATAGCCCATTATGGAAATAAAAGACCTTCTCGATCAATATGTCAACACTTATAATGTTCCTGATTTTATTACCAATGATCCTATCAGCATTCCACATCGATACTCCCGCCTGCAAGATATAGAGATAACCGCCTTCTGGACTTCTATGCTGGCTTGGGGTCAAAGAGTGACCATTATCAACAAAGCGACGGAACTCTTTGCATTGATGGGTGAAAGTCCTTATGAGTTTATCGTCAATCATACCGAAGAAGAACGTAAGCCGTTTTTAGATTTTAAACATCGTACTTTTCAACCTACGGATACGCTTTATTTTTTAGAATTTTTTCAACAATATTATCGTCAACATAAATCTTTGGAATTTGGATTTTCTCAATTTATCAAACCCGACAGTCCAGATATCTCCCCTGCCCTATCTGGTTTCCACGAATTATTTTTCAATCTACCTGATAGTCCTCAGCGTACCCGTAAACACGTCGCTACGCCTATTCGAAAATCTACTTGTAAACGATTAAATATGTTTCTGCGATGGATGGTCCGAAAAGACCAGATGGGAGTGGATTTTGGAATTTGGAATACCATCAAACCATCCCAGTTGATGATTCCCTTGGACGTACATGTGGAGCGGATTGCTCGAAAATTTGGTTTGATAAAAAGAAAACAAAGAGATTGGAAAACGGTAGTAGAGCTAACGGAACAACTCCGGATTTTTGATCCTGAGGATCCAGCAAAGTACGACTTCGCCTTATTTGGATATGGTGTAGAAGAAAAATCCCGAAAGCAAGTTTAACTGCTTCCGGGATTCTCAGGTATGTTTAAAAAGAGGTCTTTATTCCTCTTCGAACTTAAGTTCTTTGATTAAAAATTTGTCACCTACCTTTTCTAGGTAGATCATGACGCGAAATTTTTGCGCCGATGTTTCTAAGACACCGATACAGTATTGACCACCTGCACCCTGCGAAGCACCCTGGTGAACCTGGGTATATTTCTTAGGAGGATTATTGGTGAAAAAATCTTTTACAGCCGTTTCTGCTTCCGCTTTGCTGTATAAGTTAATATCATCCAATACCGTCATTTCAACATCTTCATCAAAAAAGTTGGCTAGCGCCATTGCGTCTCCACTACTAATAGCATTCGCTATTTTCCCTAAGTTAACGGGGCCAGTAATCATGGCTGGAGTAAAGAGCATCAAAAAAATAATTGATTTCATCATTATTGTTTTCGTGAGTGTTTTGGGCATCCCCAGAACGAAATAAGCAATAAATACTTTACCTATTTAAACGAGAATAAAGCATCTTCGTCACCTTATTTTCTCTTAATTATATCCTAAAAGTACTATTTCCAAGGGGAGAATCCTCCTTTTTGCCTACTTTTAAGGCCGGAATAGTCACCTAACAAACGATTCCTCCTACCATTATATTACCAATTTATAGTAAGAAGTTGTTTTAAAACTTCTAATTGTTCGAATTATTACAGCTGCTTTATAGCTTTTACCTAGTGTAAAATAGTATTTACTTAAAAAAACATGGACGAAAAACACGCATTATTAGTTATTCTGGATGGATGGGGAATCAGTTCGGATGATAAAACCAGCGCACTAGCGCAGGCCAATACACCCTTTGTAGATCATCTATGCAAAAACTACCCCAATAGTACACTGGTTACTTATGGTGAAGCCGTTGGGTTACCTCCTGGACAGATGGGAAACTCCGAAGTAGGTCACTTAAATATTGGTGCGGGCCGAATCGTTTATCAGGACTTTGCTAAAATAAATAAATCTATTTCAGACGGAGCGTTTTATACACATCCTGTTTTTTCGGAGGCGATGGATTACGCCAATAAAAATGATAAAGCAGTTCACTTTATCGGTTTGCTTTCCGACGGTGGTGTGCATTCGCATACCAGCCATCTACGCGCCTTGTGCGATATTGCAGAAAAAAAAGGCGTCAAGCATAGTTATGTCCACGCATTTTTAGATGGTAGAGATGTTGATCCAAAAAGTGGTAGCGGTTATCTAACAGCATTAGAAAACTATTTAGAAAATAAGCCTATAAAAATTGCGAGCGTAATTGGTCGATACTATGCGATGGATCGAGACAAACGCTGGGAACGAATTAAACTAGCATACGATCTATTGGTTAATGGAACTGGTTCCCTTACCCAAGATTCAGCGGCTTCGGTCGCGGAAAGTTATCAGGAAAATATTACGGATGAGTTTGTCAAGCCTTTAGTTTGTGTCGACTCAGATAATCATCCAATTGGTAAAATCCAATCGGACGATGTGGTGATCTTCTTTAATTTTAGAACTGATCGTCCACGAGAACTTACGGAGGCATTGACACAACAAGATTTTCCGGATTTTGGAATGACTAAGTTACCTTTGTATTATGTAACGATGACGCGCTATGACGAGAATTTTAAAAACGTAAAAGTAGCCTTCCCTAAAGACAATCTTGTAGAAACCTTGGGCGAAGTAATTTCGGATGCACAACTTTCTCAAATTAGAATTGCGGAAACCGAAAAATATCCTCATGTTACTTTTTTCTTTTCTGGAGGAAGAGAAAAACCGTTTGTAGGTGAAAATAGAATCATGGTCGACTCTCCAAAGGTAGCTACCTACGATCTGCAACCTGAAATGAGTGCACCATTAGTTACTGAAAAAATCATCCAAGCAATTGAGCGTCTTCAGCCGAATTTCATTTGCCTCAACTACGCCAACACAGATATGGTTGGACATACAGGGGATATGAAGGCAGCGATTACAGCAGCAGAAACGGTAGATGAACAGCTCCAAAATCTTATTCAAAGCGCACTCAATCACAATTATCAGGCGATTATCATTGCTGATCATGGTAATTCAGATGTAATGATAAATCCTGATGGTTCACCCAATACTGCGCATACTACCAATCCGGTCCCCTGTATTTACGTCAGTAAAAGAGCGGATAAATATTCTTTGTCAGATGGAAAATTAGCAGATATTGCTCCTACGATTCTCGGGATACTAGATATTGAGGTACCTGAAATAATGACCGGAGATAATTTATTAAAATCAAATGATGGTTAAACCACTTATTTTTTATTTTTTTGCCCTCCTTTTTTTCAGTGCTTGTGTTTCAACTGAAATAAATCCGACTGCGACCAACGGTTTTTTTGATCTATCTGATTTTATGGATCAAGAAATAGCAATCAAAAAAAATCAAGTCAAAAAACTGCGAAAAACGATTTCGCTCGATGGAGTTACCGAAACAAAGGAATTGGGAAGTTTTGATTTTGAAAAAGAAACAGAGCTCTTTCGAACAGCAGATATCAATAAAATTGCGTGGTTGGATCGTTATGAAACAGATAGTCTTTTTTATAAAAATGGTCAACTAAAAAAACTAATCTATCGGAATATTACGGATGATTTAAGAACTAAAAAAATGATGATTCACTTCGATGCTAAAAATACTATTGACAGCATATTAATCAAACAGTCTGGAACCAGTGTATTGGCCAAGTCTGTACAAAATTTACTTTACCTTCCTTCTTCCGGATATAGAATTGAAAACCAACAGGATATTACCGCCTTAGACCCGCATAAATTAGTTGTTGACGTAGCGTTTGTTTATTGATTCTTAAGTGACCAGGAACATCACGCATACGTTCTATATCATTGACAACCTCACCATAAGAATCGGTCAAAACTACTACTACCCGACGATTGTATTTTCGTCCATCTGGTGCGTCGGTACCATCGACCGAAATATTAATCGCCACTGGAGTTGATTCTCCGAAAACCTTAACGTCGATTCTTTTTGAATGAATCCCTTTTGCCACTAGATAATTTCTTGCTGTTCTAGCCCGACGGATAGAAAGTGCTAGATTAAATTCTGCTGATCCGCTGGCATCCGTGTGTCCTTGAACCGTAGCTCGTAGGTGGGGATTTCTTTTTAATTTTAAGAATATTTTCTTCAGTTCTTTTTCAGATTCTAGCGATAATTTTGACTCACCAAATCCAAAATAAAAATGACGAATATAGAGATGTTCGGTATTGATATTGGTGTAAATAGCCCCTTGTTCTGCGGCGGGATCATTGGCGGTACAAAGGGATTTTTCTTTTACCATATCAATAATTTGAGCATTATGGAAACCTCTTTGTACCAGTATTTTTCTTGCTTCTTCTGCCTCTTCAGAAGAATAGAAATTTTCACTGAGGTAATAACGATTTATTCCGTTTTGATCTACGTTAGCGTAAATATTATTAATTCCGGAGAAAAGAAAGTGCGTGAAGGGGACTTGTTCGGTAAAAGCAGCTATCTGGACTCGATATTCTTGGGCAAATATCGACATATTCAGGAATAGTAAAAGGAATAGCGTAGGGAGTACCTCAGTGTTAAACTTAAACATTTTTTATAGTATTTCGTGGCAAAATAGCCTAAAACCAGCCATAGAAATGACCAGAAATCAGCGGGACTATATATTTGATTTTTTGAGGTACTGCAACGAAGATAACTAATATTATATTATAAACAAATTTAATGTTTGTTAAATATTAATTATATTTTATAATATGGTTATAATCTGCTTTTTTCCTACCATCAACAACATTTTTAGAACAGTTTTAAGTCCTTTCAGAAATAATAAAAATATTACCTTAGCAAAAACTTTGAGTGAAACTTATGGATAAAGAACTAAATTTTTTAAAAACCCTATTTAGTGGAGGAGATCAACCCGTGGAAGTTTTTCCTTTTCTGGTGCAATTAATGTTGACCGTAATTCTTTCGCTTCTAATTGGATTTTTTTATATAAAATACGGCAACAGTCTATCCAATCGTAAAGCCCTTTCTAGAGTATTGGTTTTAGTGAGTTTAACCACTATGATTATCATTACGATTGTGAAAGGGTCCCTCGCATTGTCTTTAGGTTTGGTAGGAGCCTTGTCCATTGTACGTTTTCGGACGGCGATCAAAGAACCAGAGGAACTTGCCTACTTTTTTATGGTCATTGCGATTGGCTTAGGTATCGGTGCCGGACAACTGTTAGTGACCATCATCGGTACGCTTTTTCTTTCTGTCGTTATTGTATTCATCCATCGACAAAAAACTACAGAGGTTTTACAAAATCTAATTATTCGATTCCAACAGCAGGAAGAAAATGATCTTGAAAGAGCCATTGAATTATTAAAGAAGCACGCCACTCAATTAGAGTTAAGACGTCTAGACGAAGACGAGCAATTATCTGAGGTTTCCTTTGCGGTGCGTTTCTCCAGTCCAGATAATTTATTAGCGGCAAAAAGAGAATTGCAAGCTATCTTTCCTAGCGTTTCATTTAGTTTTTTAGAAATTATATGAAAATTAAATCCAGTAACGAAGTTTCTCTATTACATACCGTGGGCTGGCTGACCGTCGGGATCGTAGGTCTGATTGCTGGAGGATGGTTTTTTCAAAATAGTCAGAATCCCGTAGATACTTCGGCTTTTTCCACGACTATCTCTCCAGAGCATTTTGAAAAAAATATTCCCCAAAAAACATTTCAACAAGTCCTAGAAGAAAATCGAGATAAAACCATCTTACTAAGCGTTAGAGATGAAGCTTCGAAAAGTTTCACCGATAGTTATCGTTCACTAGTAGAAGGGATGGGCGGTAACGAGCTTGCAGCCATTTCTTTTCGGGATGGATATACTGGAATCATTCGAGATGGAAAATTTATTCAAGAACAAAAAAGTAAAATCGATACTTTATCTGCCATTTTCAATAATTATGAGGTAATCAGTGCTCCCATTCCTGCTGGTAATTATAATTTATTCATTATTGACAAAGATACGGTTAGAAGGGAATCCAGAGGTTTACATGCTTTCATAATCGATGATAATGGGATTATCCGAAACACCTATGCTTTTGATTTTTATGAAAATTCGGAACCAACCTCTGCTCCAATTTATATCAATCCGTTTTTTGAAGATCTCCCTCTCTTTACAATTGAACTCAGTGAGAAGAAATATCAAAAATTTCAAAAAAAGAGAGCTCAAGCGCTTAAAAATGGAATTCTAATAACCGAAGAAGATGATCAAGTTCGTGCTTCTTTAAAGTACGATCAAAAATCCTATCCGATTGATATCCGTTTGAAAGGAGACTGGACGGATCATTTGGCTCATGATAAATGGTCTTTCAGGGTGCACTTAGATTCGGAAGATGCCATTATGGGAATGCAAAAATTTTCGTTACATCATCCTAGAGCTAGAAACTACGTTGGAGAATGGTTGTTTCACCAGGTTTTAGCTGATCAAGGTCTGGTCAGTTTACGGTATGATTTTGTTCAAGTTTTGATGACCATTGATACGCCATCTGGAAAGAAAACAAAAAATCTAGGGGTATATGCGCTAGAAGAATTTTTCGCAAAGCAATTGATTGAACACAATGAAAGACGAGCGGGAGTATTGGTTAAGATTGATGAAAGTCTCATCTGGAAAAACCGATTAAAGATCACTAATGAATACGTTTGGCATAACTATATTTTTCTTGCAGGAATCGTTGACTATCGGGATTTGGCAATTCTTCCTTTTTCAGAAAAGACCATCCGCAAAGATTCTGTTTTGTTTAGTCAATTTTTAAAAGCAAAAACGCTATTGCAAGGTTATGTACGTGACTCGCTTTCTTTTAGTGACGTTTTCGATGTTCCGCTAATGGCAAAATATAATGCCGTATGTAATTTATTTGGTTCTAACCACGCCATGGCTAATCATAACTTAAGGTTTTATTATAATCCGATTACCGCTCGATTAGAGCCTGTTGGTTTTGATGCAAACGGCATTAACAAACAGATACATTCTTCTTATTTTGACCATAGTAGAAAGAATTTGGAATATATGACTGCTTATTCTGAGGCCATGCAGTCACTTTTAGCTGATGACTATTTTGAAAAAATTCTCAACTGGCCCCAATTGGATGAAAAAAAGGAATTAATGAAAGTTGCTTTTCCAGTATATCGATGGAAAGGAGAAACAATGCTAAATTTTAATCGTCAGTTATTAAAATCAAAAATAGATCCTATCAGTTCATTAACCGTTTTCTTAAATGATTATGATGGTAAAAATTTAACGCTTACCGTTGAAAACTATGGTCAGTTACCTATTGCAATCGAAGGATTGATGGATGAAAACAGTCGCATCTTAGGCCATCTAGATGAATCATTAATCGTATTAAAAAAGGAACAGAAAACTATTTCTTTCAGACTTAACAAAAATTTTCAACGACTATTCGTAAATAAGAAAAAGAAAAAAGGAGGTTTTTCTCTACTAAATGATTTAGAGAAAATAAAAGTTAACTACCGAATTCTTGGAAATGATAAAATCAAACAACAGGCGATTCTTCCTTGGTCTAATGAAGATGCTAGCACCGTGACTAATGACTTATTCAGACGACCTGGCAATGTTGAGCTTTTTCCTTTTTTAGAAATTAATGAACAAGAAAAAAAAATTACTTGTAAACCTGGTGACTGGGAAATTGATAGAACCTTAATCATTCCTAAAGGATATGTGTTAGAGATACGTGCCGGATCGACTATTAATTTATCCGAATCATTTGCTAAAATTATCAGTTTCTCTCCAATTCGATTGATAGGAACACGAGACTTCCCGGTGCGTATTTTTTCTAAAGAAGAAAAAGGAAGAGGAATCTTAGTCATGAATTCCAAAGATACTTCTGTTTTAAAATACTGTGAATTCGATCAGCTTGCCAACCCCATTGATATTAATTGGGCCGTCTCAGGGGCTGTCAATTTTTATAATGCTCCTGTCGAGATTGCTCATTCCAGTTTCACCAATAATCGATCAGAAGATGCACTAAATATTATTAAAACCAATTTCACCATGGATGATGTAGTGTTTTCTAATACGCAATCGGATGCTTTTGACGGAGACTTTGTAACAGGCTCCATTCGTAATTGCTTGTTTACAGATTTAGGCAATGATGCCATCGACATTTCTGGATCTAAAATACACCTTGAAAATATTGAGATCAAACGCGCAGGTGACAAAGGCTTAAGTGCAGGTGAAAAAAGTATGATGACTGGTAAGAACATAAAAATATATGACTCCGAAATTGCGGTTGCCAGTAAAGACGATTCTGAATTGACGATATCGAATATACTATTGGACGGCAATGAATTATGTTTTACCGCCTTCCAAAAGAAACCAGAATTTGGTCCAGCAATTTTAGATATTACCGATGCAGAAATGAAAGGTAATACACTGGTACATTTGATTGAAAATTATTCTAGTCTCCGTTTAAATGGCAAAAAAATGCCAACGGTAGATCGAGTAAAAGATCAAATGTATGGGGTCATCTATGGTAAATCAAGTAAGCAATAGTGGATGATTGAAAAATTAAATATACCTTCTAATTATCGTTACGAACGAAAATTCACCATTGCTAATTCTAGTAAAGCGCAGGTATTGCATGCGATCAAAAATCATCCTGCTTTTTTCCGTCCTATTTTTCAACCCCGTCAGGTCAATAATATTTATCTCGACGATCAGAAATTATCTTTTTTTAAAAACAATAGAATTGGTATTGCCAAGAGAAAAAAAATCAGAGTACGTTGGTACGGCTCTCTTTTTGGAAGGACATCAAAACCAAAATTAGAATATAAATTAAAAGATGGTTTGCTTGGAGATAAATGGATTTTTGAGTTGCCTGAATTTACCATAGAACCTGGTTTTGCTCATCATTCCTTAATCGAAGTTTTCGCCAACGCAATCCTTCCACCACCCATTGTAGAAGATCTCCATTCTTTACGTCCAACACTTCTTAATACTTATCACCGAAGTTATTTTCTTTCTGCAGATAGTAAATTCAGAATCACGCTAGATGAATCAATGGCCTATTACCAATTTGATTATCCGCGTGCTCATTTTATGGCTGTTCATCGAACGCCAAATGATTTTATTGTTGAATTAAAATATCTTCCAGAACAAGATAAGCTCGCTCATAAAATTTCAGGAAAATTTCCTTTCCGGATGGATAAGAGTTCGAAGTATGTAAACGGGATTATTGCTGGAAAAGGTTTTAGATAAAAAATTTAATCATCAAATAATATGTCTCCAAAATATTTGTTTTTCTCGGCGGTCATTTTATTAATATCTAGTTGTACAAAAGACAAACTAGCCCCTATTGAATCTCCACCTTTTAAGCTACTTCATCTCTCTCATACTCGTACAGAATTCACGCATGATATTCCTCCTTCCTTATTTGAGATAGACTATGATTCCTATGACCTACTTTGTTTAGGTGGCGATATTGATGCAAACACCTCATCCGCTGATTCGACGATGCAATTATGGGATAATTTATTTGATTTTAAAAACCCAAATACTTTGTGGGCCTTAGGCAACCATGATACCTATGATAGAGAACTAATTATTCAGTATACCGAACGACCATCTTTTTACAGCTGGTCCAATGATTTTCTTACTGTTATCGTGTTAGATAGCCAGTTATCCTCTAGTAATCTATTAGATGAGCAGCTTACGCTCGTTGAATCAGTGATTGATACTATATCTCCAAACCGATCGTTGATATTGCTTACGCACAAACTTATTTGGATGCCGGGACATCCTGAATTAGAGCCAATAATTAATGATGTTGCTAATGGTAATTTCGGAAGCTGCGGTTTCTGTACAAATCCCAATAATTTTTATCAAGATATATATCCGCTTTTAGTTGATGCTCAAGAGAAGGGGGTAACCGTAATTTGTTTAGCTGGGGACATTGGTTACAGAGTAGCTGAATTTGAGTATGTAACTACAGATAGTATTTTCTTTTTGGCATCTGGTATTGACTATCGAAGAGAGGTGAATAAGGTGTTAATTTTTGAAGGAAACAAGGAAGA